>JABHHG010000101.1 GCA_018671635.1 Fidelibacterota bacterium
AATCAATTCCCCGAAAATTTTAATTTGGGGACTATTTATCCCAACCCATTTAATCCCGTAACTAATATTCCATATTCTGTTTCAGAATATTCACATATTTCTATTTCTGTCCACGATATTCAAGGAAAAGAAATTGAAAAAATTATTAACGAATCAAAGGATTCGGGTAACTACAATGTTATGTGGAATCCTAATGCCATTCCAAGTGGAGTATATTTTGTAAAGATGCACACAATTGATGGTATTCAAGTTAAAAAAATACTATTACTTAAGTAATACACTTCATTAAATAATTTTCCACTTAAATTACACCACAATTAATGGGTAGAAATGGAAGACCACTTTCAAAATTTCCTAGAAGAAGATATTTATTCAAAATCATTTGTTGAAGAAAAGACATTTGAATTAAAAGAAGGTGAACGTAGAAACGTTGCCATCTTATTCGCTGATTTACAAGGCTTTACCTCCCTCTCTGAATCCCTAGACCACGAAGAAGTACAAGATTTAATCGACAAGCTAATGAATGCATTATCTAAAATTATTCTCAAATATGGGGGATATGTAGACAAATATTCAGGAGATGAGATTATGGCTTTGTTTGGTGCAAAAGTTGCCAGCGAAGTAGATACTCAGCGCGCAATATTTTGTGCAATTGAAATCCATGATAATTTGAAAAAGTTTAATAAGTTCCTCAGTGAAAATTCTACATATAATAAACTAAATATTCAGTTAAAAATGAGAATTGGAATCAATTCTGGAATGGTTACTGCCGGTAAAATTGGCATGAAGCGGCAAGGTGATTTTACCGTTTATGGAGATGTGGTTAATTTAGCGTCTCGATTAGAAAAATATGCTCCCATTGGCAAAATCGTTGTGAATAATCGTACTCGGCGATTAGTTAAAAATATATTTGAATTTGAATCTTTGGGTCAGGTCTCAATCAAAGGAAAATCAACGCCATCATCCATTTATATTGTTAATTCTGTTAAAGCGGAATCAACACGTCAAGATAAGAATTATAATTCTCCATTTATCGGGAAAAATAGTGAATTAAAATTAATTAATGATATTTATAAAAATACAATTGTTGGAATAGATTGCCAACAGGAAAAACCAACATTGGTTTCAGTAAGTGGTGATGCTGGCGTTGGAAAAAGTCGATTTGTTTTTGAGGCAATACCTAATTCAATTAAAAAATTGGGCAATCAATATTTTATTTCTTCACATGCAACCAATGTAACAAAAAGCCCATATTACATTTTTACCCATTTGGTCAGAAATATAGTTAATGCGCATCAATCTGATTCATTAACAACTTTAGAGCGAAAAGTGAATGAATATTTTTCTCAATTAGCAGATTATCTCCCCCCGAATTTGAGTGAAAACCTAATGGGGATTAAACCCATCATTGAATTTATTTTAGGTATAAAAAGTGAAGATATAAGATTGACTATTTTGGGTAAAGAGTTGAGGGTTCAAATCCAAAGGTCAATAAGAATCATTCTATCCACCGCTTGTTACAAAGCGAATAATAGTGGACTTCCGTACATTATAATATTAGAAGATTTACATTGGATTGATGAACTCTCTGCGGAAACGTTAATATATATTCTAGATACATTTAATTTTGAACAAGAAAAAGTTAATGGAAACTACTTAAGCCCCATTTTTATAATTAATTATCGAACAGGCTATCAAGTTTCAGCTTCTATAATACATTCCACTAATTTTCAAAAAATTGACTTGCTACCCTTATCAAAAGTTGACTGTGACAATCTTGTAAAAGCGTTGCTTGTAGGCAAAGAGTATGATATTGATATAATAGATAAATTGTACAGTAACTCTCAAGGGAATCCTTTTTACATTGAAGAATGGATATATCTATTTTTGAAAAAATCTAAGGGGGATTTATTAGCATTCGAATTTTCAGATAATGAAATTCCTGACAATATTAATAATTTAGTCCTTTCTAGAATTGATTTATTGTCAACACCATTAAAAAGTACACTTCAATGTGCATCAGTTCTGGGCAATCAATTTTATTCATCTATTCTTGAAAAAATAGAAAATAATTTTTATGATGATTCGAACACAGTGGATAATGTAGATTCCTTATGTGAAAATAAATTTATCCTTCCTTATTTCAATCAATCTACAATTTATACCTTCAATCACCTCACAACTTGTGAAGTCACTTATAATACTATATTGAATACAAATAAAAAGAAGATTCATGCACGAGCAGGTGAAATTTATGAATTAGAATTTAAAGATAACTTATCATCTAACTATTACCATCTTGCAGATCATTTTTACAAAGGTGATGTCCCTGAAAAGGCTAAAAAGTATTTGGGATTCGCAGCAAAACAAGCAAAAGATATTTTTGATAATAAACATTCAATTGAATTTTATGAGAAGTATATTGAGTTATTGAATGAAGATGAGAATAATCAGAGAATGATGGCGCGAATTCAATTATGTGAAGTCTTTATTCTTATTGGAAAATTAAAAGAAGCCGAAAAAATTCTTGTTGAACTTATTAGTGAAATTGAATTTGATGTGAGGGACCTACGTACAGCCAATAATATTTTTGCAGATTTAGGTTACATCTATCATCTTTTAGGGAATTCGGTAGAAGCTGAAAAATATATTAACCTCCAATTAGATTGGAGTAAAACATCATCTCCTAAACATTATGCTTTTGCTTGTGATAAAATGGGGAAAGTCTGTATTGACCAAGGTAAGGTAGAGATAGCAAAGAACTATTTCCTCAATAATATGGAATATTACAATTCAATTGATTCCCCTATCGATATTATAAATGGTACTCGAAATTTGGCTGAAGTAGATTTTAGATTGGGGCATATTGATGACGCACACAAGGGATTTAAGAAAGCATATGATTTATCGGGTAAAGTTAATGCACTTCATGAGCAATCCTTAGCATTGGGGAATATGGGCGTTATTAATCTCATTAAAGGTGAGTTTAATAGAGCGGTGGAAATATTTAAATCCGTTTTAGATATCAATATTGAAATTGGTGATAAAATCACCGTATCACAATCCTATGGTAATCTTGGAATTGCCTATAAAGAATTGAAAATTTTTGATAAAGCAATGGAAAGCTATACTAATCAATTGCAAATTTGTGAACACATAGGATTCAAACCCGGAATTGCGTTGGCGAATAATAATATTGGATTAGTGCTTTATAAACAGAATCATTTTGAGCGCTCATTAGATTATTTGCTGAAGGCTTTATCCATCAATACTAACATCGGCAATATTTCTGAAATTGCAAAAGTGTATGGAAACTTAGGGATGATTAGTAAAGATATGGGTGACTTTGAAAGGGCAATGGTATATTATTCTAAAGCGAGAGAGTACTTTGATGAATTGGGAGATGAACGATTTTCAACAGTTATTTTAGGAGAGCTAGGTTCACTTCTATTAACACAAAATAAATTTATAGAAGCTAAAGATTATTTGGCTTCATCCATTAAGAAATTTAAAGAAATTAATGATTTCCCTAATTATGCAAAATATCAACTATTATTGTCAGAGCTTTATTGTGAGACAAAAGATTTTGATAGCGCACTTAAATATTTAAATAATACTGAAGAATTACTTTCTGAAATGGATGGGAATGATAGTCTATATATTGAAATTTCAATTGGAAAATCAATAATTAACTATCATCAAAATGGAGATATTACTCTGTTGAATGATGAAATGAGTAAACTAATAAAAGAGGTTACGCCTAATGACGAATTTGAAGCAATGATAAATTTTGAATTATGGAAAATTAATATGCGTAAAGAATCACAGTCAAAAGCAGTTCAGTTATATACAAAATTATATAACGAAGCCCCTAAATTTATTTACAAATCAAGATTGGAAGAATTAGAGTCCTAACTTTCTAAAATCAAGCTAAAGGCTGTGGTAAGTTTGAGGACTTGTCCATTTGTTTTTTGAAGATTTTTAGCCATTTGCCCTGCAATATTTCTCATTACAATATTCCCCACTTGTGGGTCGGCATCACATATTTTGAAAAATTCACTAGCGTATAAATTTCCAATATCACAATTTGTAAGTGCAGTAATGGTGGCCGTTCGTTTGTCGTGTTCGTCAAACAAGGACATTTCTCCAAAAACAGGGTGAATATCGGAAGTCAGCCGAGTCATTTCTTTTTCACGGGTATCCACATTGGTTTTATTGGTCATTAGCGTCATTGCTTTTGTAATGGTTACCTCACCTGAAAATAAGAAAATAAGAGAGTCACCATCTTCACCTTCTTTAATGATATCTTCATTTTGAGTAATTGATTTGGGTTTTATATGTGGAATAAATTCTTTAACTTGCTCATTATTTAATCCATTAAAGATTGAAAACGTTGATAATAATTCTGTGGTTAGATTACTCATGGAATTACAATAGCTCCCTGTCCGCGTTGAATAATATGGTTATTATCAGGATTCAAAAAGACATCCACTTTACTTTCTTCAGAAAGAGAATGCCCAGCTTCTTTTAATTTTCTTTCGATGAATGCATCTAATGCATCGCTTTCTGAGGATAAAAAATCTCCGAATCCAACATTGTCATTCTCAATAAAAAGGCCGATACATAGGGAATTATCATTCTCCTTAAAATACGTAGTAATTTCAGAAAATGTTTTTCCAATATAACTATCAGGGATTTTCATGCTCTTAAATCGATGGGCGGAATGAAGATCTAAGAGTTGATTTACTGCCTGTGGTACGCCCGGCTCTAATACATGTGTGGCGGCCATGAATGATTCATACGTATCATTTACAATAACTTCATCTGCCTTTGCTCGCTTCAAATAAGGGAGTTTATCTTGCTGAGAAACATGTGCAACAACCTTAAGATTAGGAAGTTTATTTTTGATGGTTAAGACGGTTAGGATTGTTTTATCATCGTCATTTTCCACAGTATCATCAGAAATAATTACCGCTGACTGTGCATGGTCAATGCAAGCTTTATTCAGTATAGTTTCTAGAGCATGATCGCCCCGAACAAAATGTATTTTTAAAGTATCAGAATTAAAACGAGCAATGATACTATTCATTTGATCTTCACCCATGTCATTAATCATGGCAATTTTTACTTCACCATTTTCAGATGATAATTTGGCAATATTGGAGAGCACTTTTTCAACATTGCTATTCCATCCACAGATTACAATATGATCTTTGAGCTTTAGATTTTCCAAACCTCTTCCTTCCATTATTTTTTTAGTCGTGAAAATTGATGAGATAGAACCCGTGAGTACTGATATAAGGCCAATACCAGAGAACATAATGATTACTGCCAAAATTCTACCGGGAACGGTTGATGGTGAGTAATCTCCATAACCAACAGTAGTGATAGTAACAATGGTCCACCAAATAGCATTTCCAGCTTCTGCCAAGTCACCACTTTCAAATAATACAATCGAAAATGATCCCAAGACCCATAGAATTAACATGGTTAGGAATATTCTAAATGTAGGGTTCTCTGTAAATTTGCTAATTTTTGTATTTAATGTGTCCATTTGGTTCTTGTATAAGAATAATTAGGGTGAATTATAGCACTTTCAAGATAGTAAATAAAAGTGAATTATTAACTCAGATGATTATGCTTTAATACGATAACCTTTTGAAAACATAATGGATGCGATGGTAGAGAATGTTATGGCGAAAACAATGCTTATTATTAATGAAATTTCAGGGGATGTATCACCCACACCTAATGTAGCATAGCGTAATCCATTAATCATCCAATAAAGGGGATTAACCATAGAAATATTTCTCCAAAATTCAGGGAGCATTTCGATTGACCAAAATACACCACCCAACATAGAGAGCGGCATGAATACAAATGTGGTGAACATGCCAATATGATCCCACGTTTTGGCATAAACACCCACGATTACCCCCATTGCCCCAAAGGCCCATGAAACGGTTATGAGGTATAAACAGGTAAGAAATACATTATCAATAGTAAAATCAGTAAGAACCATGCTGAGGAGGATAACCATAATTCCATTTATGAGACCTCGACAAGTAGCACCAATAATATATGCCACACTAATTTCGAATCCACTTAAAGGAGTAATGAGGAGGTCATCTAAAAATTTGAGAAACTTAGCCTGCATCAAACTGGATGATGAATTTTGGTATGCATGATTAATAACAGACATCATCACAAGTCCGGGGATAATGTAATTCATGTAAGAAATATCTTTTATTTGGCCAATTCGAGCGCCCAGTGCATGTCCAAAAACCAAGATGTAAAGCGCTGATGAAATAAGTCCCGGCATCAAGGTTTGTTTCCATAAACGTAGAAAACGGAGTACTTCTCGTTGAACCAATACGAAGAATCCAGAACTAAACATTTTTAATCTCCATTGTATCTTCTAAAAATGATCGGCCGGTTAGTTTCAAGAACACATCCTCTAAGCTACTTTTACAAATTTTAACTTCTTCGATGCTTACCTCTAATTGAGTAAGTAAATTAATAATTTTTGGCATATCCGATTCAGGTCTAGATGTGGGAATATGGAGTGTATTTTCTGATTGTGAAAATGACCATGGCTCAAGATTCAATTCAGCGGGAATATCATGTATTTTAATCTCAATACTACCCGTACCCAGAGTACTAATAAGCTCTTGTGGAGATCCTTCCGTCACTATTTTACCTTGATCAATAATGGCCACTCGATCGCAAAGGGCTTCTGCCTCTTCAATATAGTGAGTGGTGAGTAAAATAGTTTTACCTTTTGCATTCAATTCCCGAAGGTAATCCCAAAGCATATGCCGAAGTTCAATATCCACACCCGCCGTGGGTTCATCTAAGATAATAATAGGGGGGTCATGCACCAATGCTTTTGCAATTTGAACCCGTCGCTTCATTCCACCTGAAAGTTCACGCGCAGTATTATTCGCTTTTTCAGTAAGTCCAAATCTCTCTAACATCAAATCTGCACGAGAGGCGCCTCTATCTTTGGATAGTCCATAATATCCAGCTTGAAGTATTAAGAGTTGCCGAATGGAAAAGAATACATCAAAGTTAAGTTCTTGCGGAGATAGCCCCATAAGTGATCGAGCTTCTCTAAATTCATTAACCACATCTTTGCCCATTGCAGCGGCAGAACCGGATGTGAGATTTACTAACCCAGTAAGAATGCCAATAGTTGTGGTTTTCCCCGCTCCATTAGGACCCAGTAATCCAAAAAATGAGCCCTTGGGTATATCCAAATCTATGGCATCTAATGCCTTGAATCCACCTTCATAGATTTTGGTTAGTTTATCAATATGAATTGCCATTTGATCCATGGATTATTAACTATCCTTAAAAATTAATGTAGCCACATTTTCTACATGAGGCGTATGGGGAAACATATCTACTGGTCGAAGTTTTGTCAATTCGAATCCGTTTTCGCAGAGTACTTTTAAATCCCGTGCTTGTGTTGATGGATTACAAGATACATATACCAATCGCTTTGGAGCCTTTTCAATAATATCATTAATGGTGTTCGGATGTAGCCCCGCTCTGGGGGGGTCAACCACCATCACATCAGGCAGTTCAATTTGTTGCGCTTCAATATTAGTTTTAAATAGATTCATCAAATCACCACCAAAAAACCACGCATTCTTGATACCATTTGAATGCGCATTTTGAATAGCATCCTGAACCGCAGACATGACCAATTCAAATCCATACACGATTTTTGCTGACTTTGCTAAATATATTGAAATTGAACCCGTTCCACAGAATAAATCATAGAGTACATCGTCTCGGGTAAGTGCAGCTTCCTCTTTAATGATATCGTATAATCGTTTGGCTTGATGTGTATTGGTTTGGAAAAATGAATCCGCTGAAATCATGTATTCATAATCACCCAATTTATCATTTATGGTATCTTTCCCAAATAGAAGTATTTGTTGATCACCCGTAGATACACCTGCCCGACGAGAAGTAATATTATTTACAATACTCACAATATTAGGTAATTCTTCCGTTAATCTATCTACGATAGATTGGAGTTTTTCATGCTCATCGCGTGAAGTTACAATATTCACCATAATTTCATCGGTAGAACCGCCATGACGAATCATGAGATGTCGCATGAATCCAGTATGTGCTTTGATATCATAGGGAGCTAGCTTTAAATCCACCGTCATTTCTTTCAGAATTTCAAGAATTCTATTTGAATCTTTACTTTGGATGTGACATTCATTAATATTTAAAATTTTATCATATCGCCCAGGTACGTGGAGTCCCAATGCAAAATCTGCGGATGCATCTTCAGATTCACCTTCTGTAAGCCAGCGTCGATTTGAAAAAGTAAATTCCATTTTATTTCGATAGTGGAATATTTCTTCACATCCCAAAATAGGTTCAACGGTTACATCTTTGAATCCACCTATTCGACGGAAAGTATCTTTAACTTGCACTTCCTTTGCGGCCAATTGCTCTGCATAATCTAAATTTTGGAAGGTACATCCCCCACAATCTTTAAAATGTTCACATTTTACATCAACGGCCAACGAAGATTCTTCAATAATCTCTAAAGTTCGTGCCTCTAAAAATGATGCGCGCTTCTTTGTAATACGCGCCAAAACCGTTTGGCCAGGGATTGCATTTTTAACGAATACAATCATATCACCAATTCGAGAAACGCCCATTCCACCAAATGCTAATGACTCGATAGAGAGTTCAATGTCAGTGCCTTTTTTAGGTATTGCTGTTGTGTCTTGTGTGGTCATTTTTTATTCTTCCGTTATTAAATACATCGTTTGATGTTGGTAACTAATTTTTTAGCTGCTTCAATGGATGTTGCTTCAGCATAAATTCGAATGATGGGCTCTGTGTTCGATTTGCGGATATGTGCCCATGAATCGTCCCAAATAAGTTTTAGTCCATCCATGGTATTGTGTTCACAATCCTTAAATTTTTCAGAAATGATATAGAGGGCTTTATTGGGATTTATATCGCCCAATTCGATTTTATCTTTCACCATAAAAAATTGAGGCATGGATGCAAAAATTTTGCTCACTGAATCATCTGTTTGGCTCATGCGATTTAAAAAGAGGGATGCTCCAACCAATGAATCTCGTCCATAATGAGACTCAGGAAGGATAACGCCACCATTTCCTTCCCCACCCAAAACAGAGTTTTTCTCTTTCATAAGATTTACCACATTTATCTCACCAACTGATGAACGTTCTACGGTATTACTATATTTTTCACAAACTTTGTCTAATGCCATCGTGGTGGATAAATTTGTCACTAATGGGGTGGCAACATCATGGGTAGATAAAATTCCATCAGCACAAATAGTGAGGGTATATTCTTCACCCAACGGATTCCCCAATTCATCCACGACGGCCAATCGATCGCCATCAGGATCAGTGGCAAAACCAACATGAGCACCATGTTTTTTCACCGCTTCGCCCAGTTGTTTGAGATTATGGGGTAATGGTTCGGCTCCACGAGGAAATTTTCCATTTGGAGTACAATTTATGGGGATAACTTCACATCCTAATGCGTCAAGCATTTGGGGTAAAGCCACTGCAGCGCCACCGTTTACCGCATCCACGACAACTTTAAATTGACGATTTTTGATTGATTCTATGTCAACCACAGATAATTGGGTGGTGTGAGTCACATGTAATTTTATTCCACTTTGATCTTCAGTGATGGTACCCACAGCACCTTCTTCAAGCGATTCAGCTTCATCAGCCAAATTGAATAATCGGCTATTTTTGAGGGCATCCAAAAAACAGCCGTCATCATCTATAAATTTCATGCCATTCCACTCAGTGGGATTATGACTTGCGGTAATAACAATACCACCGGAATATCCATTTTTTTCAACTAAGAATTGGGCGGTGGGGGTCGGAATAATATCACAATTAATTACATCACGGCCAGAAGTGGCCAATGCAAAACAGGCGGCCTCAATAAGTTCAGCACCATGACTACGGCTATCACGAGCCACCAAAATGGTACCATCTGGTTGTAATTGAGAAAATGCTTTCATGTGGTCAGCAACCACATCAGCATCTAAACCATCATTAACGATTCCACGAATTCCGGAAATACCCCGAATGAGTGTCATAAAATTCCTTTAGAAATAAAAAGAAAATCCAGACAAAACTGCCTGGATTTTCAATAATTATCGGTTAAACTATCCCAGCTTAGATTTAGTATCTTGAAGCAGGGCGAGGTGCACCGCGTTTTTTTTTGGAGCGAGCAATTTTTTTTGCTTCACTGGGTTTAAGGTAGTATGATCTGCTTCTAACATCTCGCAAAATACCAGCCTTTTCCCACTTTTTCTTGAATCGACGTAATGCCTTTTCAAATGGCTCACCATTTTTTACTGTAACGCTTACCATGATTGTTTCTTACCCCCTCTCAATTTATCCTAAATATTGTCTAAGTTTACGGCTTCGTGATCGGTGACGAAGGCGACGAATTGCCTTCTCTTTAATCTGTCTCACCCGTTCACGAGTCAGTCCAAATTCTTCACCAATCTCGTTTAACGTAAGTGCATATTCTCGGTCAATACCAAAGTACATACGAATCACTTCACGTTCACGCTCTTTTAATGTATCTAACGCTGCTGAAACTTCTTCTTGGAGTGAATCCATGAGAAGCTCTTTATCCGGCGCCTCGGTTTTGTTATCTTCAATAACATCCATGAGGCAATTCTTATCATCGTCTGAAAATGGAGTATCCAATGAGTGGTGACGACGCGAAATTCGTTGTGCGTCATTAACTTCTTTTGGTTTCATATCTAACTGACGTGCAAGTTCGTCTGCACGAGGAGAGCGTTCAAACTCCTGCTCTAAACGTTCAGCGGCCTTATTAATTTTACTAATGGTACCCACACGGTTCAAAGGTAAGCGAACAATACGTGAATGCTCAGCTAATGCTTGTAGGATAGATTGACGGATCCACCATACCGCATACGAAATAAATTTGAATCCACGTGTTTCATCAAAACGTTCAGATGCTTTAATCAGTCCCAAATTACCTTCATTAATCAAATCAGTAAGGGGAAGTCCTTGGCCTTGGTAATCTTTAGCCACTGAAACTACAAAACGTAGATTTGCCTCAACTAATTCTTTCAGGGCCCGACGGCTACCTTGTTTTACGGCAATAGCCAATTCAACTTCACGTTCAGGAAGTAGGGGATCATATTTACTAATCTCTTGTAAGTATTTACTGAGAGATCGGTTGGCATCACTGCCTAATTTTTGAATTTTCTTTTCGAGCTTATTTTTTCTTTTTTGCTTACGCTTTTCTTCATCAGAAAGTTCTTCTGACACCATCTTTTCAGATGAATCAGTAAGTTCGTCTTGCGATGCTTCCGATTCTAATTCTTTATCTAAAGAGCCAGAAACTTTCTTTTTGGCTTTTGTAGAAGTAGCTTTCTTAGCGACTTTTTCAGCTGTTTTCTTAGTCACAGCAACCTTCTTCGTTGTGGCTTTTTTAGGTGTAGCTTTAATAGGCACTTTTTTAACGGCTGCCTTTTTTGCCACCGCTGTTGGTGTAGTCTTTTTGGTCGTCGGTTTTTTAGCAGGTGCAGCTTTTTTTACCGCCGTTTTTTTAACAGGCGCTTTCTTAGCTACGGTCTTCTTTTTTGCATCTTCTTTTTTGGCCATTGGTTTCCTGAGTAAATTGTTGAAGAAAAAAGCCCAGTAATTTAAAGGGGATTATGGTTGTTTTACAAATGCTATTTCAGGGTAGAGAGTGTAATAAAATCTTGGACTGAAAGTTCTTCGGCACGTTTGCCCGAAAAATCACCCAATTCGTCAGCTGAAAATAGACCTTTTAGTGTATTTCGCAATGTCTTGCGTCGTTGACCAAAGGCCTGTTTGACTACATGCGAAAAATGGTCCAAATCAGTGACTGAAGTGGAAATGGGTTCGAAAGTAAGAATAGCAGAAGTTACATCGGGTTGAGGGAAAAATACCGTTTTTGGTACGGTAAACGATAATTCTACATCTGACAACGCCTGCGTCATCACTGACAATCGTCCATATGTTTTATTGCCATGAATGGAAGTAATGCGCTGTGCCACTTCTCTTTGGGTCATAAAGACCATTTTTGACCACACCGGCCAGTCCAAAAATTTAAACATAATGGGAGATGTAATATTATATGGCAGATTACCAATAATTTTAACATCGCCAGAGAATTGATGTAAATCTAACTCTAAAATATCTTGATGAATAACATTCACATTTTCAGGTGCACGTTCATTTAAATAATCCACCAATATGGGGTCAATCTCAACAGCATGAACGGTGTTCACCTGTTTGGCCAATTCAAAGGTAAGTGCCCCTTGACCCGAACCAATTTCTATGACTATGTCATGGGGTTGTGGATCTAATTGGGCCACAATCTTACGAATAATATTGGGATCTTGCAGAAAATTCTGTCCCCATTTTTTACGAAAAGTATGTTTTGTCATTTTAGTTTCTCAAAAAATAATTCGGCCGTGTGGGTAGTTTGACTCACCACATCTTCAACTGACATATTTTTTAACTTAGCCACTTTTTCTGCAACTTGTTTTACATACTGAGGCTCATTTCGTTTGCCACGATAGGGTTTGGGCGCTAAGTAAGGCGAGTCGGTTTCTAACATCATTCTGTTTAATGGTGTTTCTTTTACCACATCTTCTAATGCGTTTACAAAAGTGATGAGCCCGGTAAATGAAAGGTGGAAGCCCGTCTTTAAAATTTGTTGTGAAAATGCCAATGTACTGGCAAAACAATGGATTACGCCATTCCCATTTTTTGATTCAATAATCCCATTAAGAATTTCATCATCAGATTCTCGGCAATGAACCACCGTGGGTAAACCCACAGATGTGGCTAATTCTAATTGTTCAAGATATACAGCAATTTGCTCTTTTTCATCACTAAAATTATAGTGGAAGTCCAGCCCAATTTCACCCACTGCCACCACTTTAGGATGTTGATAAAATTGCTCTAATTCATGTAAATATCGATGTGGTACATCTTTTGCTTCGTGGGGGTGTATGCCCGCAGTGGCAAAAACTTGAGGGTGCTTTTCAGCAATATTTAGACATTTCTCAGATGAGGGGAGGTCAACGCCAATACAAATCATCCGTTCTACGCCATTGTCAATGGCACGTTGAATCACAGCATCTCGATCCCCATCAAAACGGTCCATGTAAATATGGCAATGGGTATCAATATAATTCATTACTTCGTATCAATTCGGGGGAATGGAGACTTGCCCTCACCCAGTGATGTGCCTGCTTTCAACTCATCAAAGTTTGTATTCTCTAATGGAATTTCATGGGCACCTAAAATGGTAAGTATAACTTTGGTTCGTTCTGGCATTACGGGGTTCAATAATTGGGAGCCAATTCTTAGTACATCTGCAGCAACGGCTAATGTGGTGGCGGCAACACTCCCTTGAGATTTATCTTCTTTAATCAATTTCCATGGTGCGCGGGTCTCTAAATATTTATTCACCTCTCGAATCATGGCCAATGTATTCTCTAATGCATCATGAAGTTTTAAATCATCAATATTTCCCCGCACTTTTTGGGGAGTCGTTTTAGCCATTGAAATGAGGCCTAAATCAACTTCATCATAGACACCCGACTCTGGAATTTTACCCTCAAAATTTTTGTGAATAAGCATGGTGACGCGATTTACTAAATTTCCGTAATCATTAGCAAGGTCAGCATTATACCGTTTTACAAAACTATCCATATAAAAATTTGCATCACTGCCCAAGACCATATCGCGCATCAAAAAATACCGAACGGGATCCACGCCATATTCATCAATTAAATCTAATGGCTTTACCACATTGCCTAAAGATTTAGACATTTTAGTATCATCAGAAAGCCACCAGCCATGGGCTAAAATTGTCTTTGGGAGGGGGATTTTTGCCGCCAAAAGCATGGTTGACCAATAGACGGCGTGCGTGGTGAGAATATCTTTGCCGATGAGGTGATAATTTGCTGGCCACCAAAAATTGAATTTTTCATCATCACTCCCCCATCCGATAGCCGTAATATAATTCATGAGGGCATCAAACCAAACATATGTGACATAATCCGTATCAAATGGAATTTCAATTCCCCAACTCAATCGTGATTTCGGTCGAGAAATACATAAATCATTTAAGTCTTGTCGAAGAAATCCCAAAATTTCATTCTTTCGAGTTTCAGGCTTTATAAAATCGGGATTTTCATCAATATGCTTAATAAGGGCATCTTGGTAATGTGACATTTTGAAGAAATAGTTACGTTCTTTCAGCTTTTTAATTTCTCTAAAGTTTCCCTCTTCTACCTCTTTTTCTGTAACAAAACGCTCCTCTGAAACAGAATACAACCCCTCGTATTCTGCTGCATAAATTTCGCCGCGCTCAAATAATGAAGTGAGTAATTCTTTAACGCGGTCTGTATGTCGTGATTCGGTGGTTCGAATAAAATCATCATGTTGGATGTGGAGCTTATTCCATAAATTTTTAAATCGTTCTACATATTCATCCACATGGGCTTGGGGATCCATTTTTCGGCGCTCGGCCGCCTCTTGAACTTTTTGACCATGTTCATCGGTACCGGTAAGGAAAAAAACATCATCCCCCAAAATACGATAATACCTTGCCAACACATCGGCTAAAATGGTTGTGTATGCGTGGCCAATATGGGGCTCATCATTCACATAGTATAACGGTGTGGTTACATAGAATTTTGACATTTTAGCTTTCAAAAATTGAGTTTAAATTTAAAATATTCATAGTCTTGTTTTAGCGTATAAAATTAAGTTAGAGAATCCAATCATTAATGCTAAAGGGTTTAACTTTTTCGCCTACAATTTGTTGTTTTAGTTCAATAAGCATGGCGGTAATCATAAGGGGGAGGTATCCATTTCTTTGGATATTTTCAAATGTGTTCTCTAAAATATTGATACACTCATTCCAATTTGCATGGGGGTAATCGACGGAAACTTTTCTGAAATGGTCTGTTAAATTGGTGAAAATAAAATGGTCATTACTGGACTCGTTTGTGGCCAAATGTAAATCCCGCATGTACAAAATGGATGTACGGAAGAAATAAGATAGTTCACTCATACTTTTTCGCTTGAGTGTTGAAGTTCGAATTGTCACCGCCTGCCATGTACTGGGAGATGGCGAGTAGCATGCCTTAATCATGAGTTTTAAATCGTTGAAAAGTTCATCAATATTTTCCGAGAGATTTAATGCTAATCGAATATCACCATTGGCAATATTTGAAATCACTTTGGCCTTATCTTCAGATAAGTCAAGTTGGATTAATTTTTCTTCAATAAATGAACTTGCCAACGGGGGGAAATAAATCTGTTGGCATCGAGATCGAATCGTATCCATCATGGCTGAAACTTCTGAGGTTACCAAAATAAAAATGGTTTTCTCTGGCGGTTCTTCCAATACTTTTAACAATGCATTTGCTCCAGTCGGTTGGGGAATGCACAATTTTTCAGCATCAAAAATGAGCACCACCGTCCATCCCTTATCGATACTGCTCATGTATAAATCTTTTTTCACTTCCCGAATAGAGTTAATAAGAATGGTTCGGGCATTTTCAATTTCGATGCGTGCGTATGGATTTTTCCCCTTTTCTACCATCATTTCACGCAGTTGCTCAATATTTTTTTCGGTGAGCCCTCTAATGGATGGGTCATCTGCAGATGAAATTTTCCCTCGCGGATAGGGAAGAATGAGCTTCACATTTCCATGCTGAAATGATTTTATTTTTTTGCACGATGGGCAATCTCCACATGCTCCATTATCTGAAGGTGATTCACAATTAATCAGTGCGGCTAACTCAATAGCGTGGGCTTCTTTCCCTGTTCCGTCATTTCCATGAAACAATAAGGCATGGGGGAGTCGTCCTGAATTCACTGAACTGAGAAGATTGTTCCAGATTTTAGTATGAATGAGAAGTGAATCGTAAATCATTTTTTAGTCAACCAATATTCAGGGTTTAACTTCTGTTGATTCCCCCAAACTTCAAAATGGAGCTTCCCATTTTTAGATTTCCCATTTGATGCAATTTTTGCCAATCGGTCACCGGCTTGAATATACTCATTTTCGTTTACTTGAATATTTTCAATTTGGGCATACACTGTACTGAATCCGCCTCCATGATCAACAATGATAATATTACCATGACCACGGATATAGGTAATAGTGCTAATAACACCATCCAAAACGGTGATAACAGGCGTGCCCACTGTTGCCTGAATTTCAATACCTACATTTTCGGTAATAGTATTTAGCTTACGGTTCTTTTGATTTCCAAAACGTGAGATGATTTTTCCTTGAACGGGCCATGGGAGTTTCCCCTTCATTTTAGCGAAGTTTCCACTTGTAGCACGATTTTGCATGGTTCGAATGCGTACCAATTCATCTTCTCGTTTTTTCATAGAAGACTTATCATTAAACAATTTATTGATGATGGACTCAATCTCAGCAATTATTCGTTGCTTTTGCTTCAAATCATTCTCGAGAGTTGATTTCTGATTATTAACTTTGTTAAGATATTTTGTGCGACGTTTTTTGTCTGTTTCTAATCGAGAGTTTTCAATTTCTTTGTCTGATCGAATTCGACGATTTTTGGTTAGTTCACGCGCTAATTTTTTTTCTTCCACATCTAGCTCGGTTAACGCATCTTGCAATTCCTGTCTCAATTCTAATTCATGCTCGGTTAAGATATCTAAATATTTGATACGATAGATTGCCTCATTCCAATTATCCGCAGAGATTATGGTTTTGAGAAATGAACTTTTCCCATGTTTATATAGATGCTGTAATCGGAGCGTTAATTTTTCTTTCACTCCGTTTAAATAGGCTTTTTTACGTTTAATACGTTCCTGTGTATCATGAATCATAGATGACACAAATCGCTCTTCTCGCCCAAGCGAACGTATTAATTTTTCAGTGAGTGTAATTTTATTTTCTAAATCAATGAGGATTTCAGTGGTGGAAATCGCTTCCTGAGTTTTTTTGATAATTCCCTTTTCAACATTTTCAATTTCTTGACGAAGGGTAGAAATTTTATCTTTTTTAGAATCGATATCTTTTTGGATGTCTGAAGAGGACCGCTCAGCAAAACTGACGGTAATTAACAAGGCGACACAAAAAAGAAATTGCACTATTTACTAAAGAATTTTGAATAAATGGAGTGATTGTCGGGGTCAACTTCATCCAATTTATGGATAGCATGTGCAAGTTTATACTGTTTGAAAAGTTGAGCCAAATCTTTGCCATAGACATTTAGAAACTGAGATGTATTTCGGTCATTTCCATAGATTTCTAAAATTGAATCTATGTCATCAATACATTCTTCAAGATGCTTCACTATACTTTTAGAGTCTATTTCTTCAGAATTCAGAATGTCTTCGATTGCAAAATAATGAAATCGGATTGATCTTAAGTGACGATTTTCTTTAAGTTTTTTGGCTTTTTTCTTTCGGTTTTCCCATCCTCGAGAATAATCAGAAGATCGACCAATATTGGTAATTTCATCACTTTTCACAAAATAGGCATCTCCACCTAAATAGTCATAAGTGTCCAACTCTGAGGCAATAAATAAATTAGCGTAATAGTCTAACACCGATGTGAGCGGCGAAAACATGGGCGAGAACGAAAGTGACTGCCCCTTTGAATAGGGAAAATCAACTCCTTTTGCATAGAAATGTTGGTCCGCTTGATTGGTTAAAATCATTTGCGCATTCACAATTTTATTATTATTTGAGCTGGAGTAAGATTCGACAATGAAGTGGATGTCTAAAAATAATTCAAATTCAATTGCACTATCTGTAAATTTATTATTGGTGAGATATTGAGAAACATCATCGCCTAATGATTCAAACACAAACCGATCATTCTCTCGAACTTGGCGGGTGTCAATTGCTACATTCACCTCCACAAATTGTGGAAAAATATGAGAAGTCAATAGTATAATGGTAAATAGAGTGGTTATTTGCCTACATATTAGCATCGTAAAATTTAACACGCTTTAGAAAGAAATGGTTCACGTTTTGTGATAGAAAATTTATGTATTTGGAAGGTGTATTTTTATTCATAATATTGTGTAAATTGTTCGCTGGAAAATAACATAAAAGGAGAAAAATTGAAATTATTAGCACTTACATTAATGCTTGGCTTTACCTTCATTGGATGCAATGCATCAAATGAAAACGGTAGCGATCAAGCGGCACAAACCGAAGAAGTTGAGATTATCGTTACCGAAAATGGCCTCAAATCAACCAAAATTAATACATCAACATCTGAACCTGTGGCTACCCTGCCAAATCAAATTCAAATGGGGATTGAATCTATCATTGAAAAAAATGGCAAAGTAGAAATCAATGTATATGCATTGAATGACCATCCTATTGCAGGCGTACAATTAGAAGTAAATCCTGCCGATATTTTTAAAATTGACTCAATCGGAGGTGGACGTTGCGGTGATATTGATTTCACATTGCGATCAAATCCAAAGGGACTTATGCTTGGTTTCTCAATGTCAGGGAATATGATTCCTGTTTCCAACAATAAAAATCCTGCCGATAATATTTTGTTTACGGCCTATGGTGAAGTGATAAAAAATGTGAAAAATAAAATGGTTACTTTAGAGTCCACTTTAGCCGGTAAAGGTGGCGCAAAGCTCGATGCCTTATCAATACCTTATGAATGGAATGGTAAATAGTATTGCTTAAACTTTTCACAATATATTGTGTATTGGCATCGGTGCTGTTGGGTCAAACTGCTTCAATGCCTGATACGGTTGCCTTTGTGGGGGGGACAGTATCCATTCCCATTATGGTGACTAATGCAGAAACAGTAGAGGGGCTGGAGTTTACCATCCAATATAATGATACGGTATTGACGGCCATGTCAACATCTTTTGAAAATACTGAATTAGATGGATTGAATTTTAATGCATCAGTGGGATTAGACATTTCAGATGAGATTAGAGTGGCTGCTTTTGCAGGTGGAGCACTTTACACTGTCAGTGGCACACTCATTTTTGTAAATTTTGATGTAATTGGGGAATTATTAGATTCTACAGATTTGATATTCACATCCATCGAAATCAATAATGTTAGCATTGTAGAGAATGCGCAAAATGGAAGTGTGACAATTGATAATAATGGCTGTACAGATATGCAAGCATGCAATTATAATGATTTAGCAGAAATTGACGATGGTTCTTGTATATATGTATTTGATTGTGGTGGAGTTTGTGATGGAACAGCAATTATAGATTGTGCTGGAGAATGTGATGGTGAAGCAGCAGAAGATGATTGCGGTGTTTGTAACGGCAATAATAATACTATGGATTGTTCAGGGGTTTGTGAGGGTTCAGCTATAGTAGATTGTGCTGGAGAATGTACTTGTACTCAAACTTGGAATGATAAGACCGAACATAATTTATATTGTATTTTATTAGGAGCTGCAATAGTTGATGAATGTGGAGTCTGTAATGGTGATTGTGATGAGCCATTAGCAAATGACTTATACTATTCCTATGAGTTTAAATTATCACCCAATTACCCTAATCCATTTAATCCTACTACAACTATTAATTACTCTACAGCTACATTTTCAACTGTGAACATATTAATCTATTCTATGAGTGGAGAATTAATCCAGACGATTATGAATTCATCACAACAGCCCGGGCAATATTCCGTTAAATGGAATGCCTCAAACTTCCCTTCAGGATTATACTTTGTAAAACTTATTTCTAGCAATAAAATAGCCGAACAAAAAATCCTACTTATTAAATAATAAATCCACAATTTTTATCATTCAATAAAGGCCCTAAAACTGCGTAGATTTTCTATCTCAAAGCGGGGTTATTTTTCTCAATTTTGCCGATAAAAAATTTCAAAATGATAGTGCAGTATGACGGGACACATTTTTTTGGTTGGCAAGTCCAGGCAAAAGGACGGACGGTCCAAGGCGATATTGAAGCGGCATTACAAAAAATTCACCTCCATGAAAAAATAACCTTAAATGGTTCAGGTCGTACCGATTCTGGTGTGCATGCCAAGGGGCAAGTGGCCAGTATCAAAATTGATTCTGCATTAACATCTGAACAGTTGGTGAAAGCATTAAATAGTGGCTTAAAAAAAGATGTGCGAATCATGTCTTGCAGTGAAACATATTCAGATTTTCATGCACGGTTTTCAGCAAAAGAGCGTCGATACGAGTACCATACCGTGACTGAAGAAACGCCATTTACTCATAAGCGGTCATGGTGTTTAAAGTATAATGTGGATTTTGATTTATTGAATGAATGTGGCGCATTAGTGGTTGGGAATCATGATTTTACTGCATTTTGTAAAGCCAATGCTGAGGTTGAGCATAAGCGGTGTATTGTGTTTGATTCTCAGTGGGAGAAAACCTCAACAGGGTTTGCGTATCATGTGAAAGCAAATCGATTTTTACAGCATATGGTTCGTTTTTTAGTGGGTACGATGGTTGAAGTAGGGCGGGGTCGAATGACCATTAATGATTTCAAATTATTTATGGATGGTAAACATCCAGAATTGGCGGTGGTACGTGCACCCGCACATGGACTTTATTTAGCTGAAGTGAGTTATGCATAAACGAATATTAGCCATTGTTATATTTGTGTTATTGTGGATTGTTTCCATGAAGTATTTGGTGAACTCACCCACATCTGAAAAAATTATATCCATTGATTCAAGTCGAACATCGGCAATTGTAAATGCCATTGAGCGTGCATCCGTTTGGGTGGTTGGCATCAATGTGACTCAATTAAAGAAGAAGCGAAACACGTCAGTTTGGGAGCCATTTTTTTTCCCGTATGCACGTACCTATAAGGTGGACAATTTAGGCTCTGGCGTGTTGGTCAGCGAAGATGGATATGTAATTACCAATGCCCATGTGGTTGAAGATGCTCATGAAATTGTGGTCACCCTCATGGGAGGTGCGCGATACGAAGCTACATTGGTTGGTATTGACAATCTTACCGATGTGGCAGTACTCAAAATTGATGGAAAATCATTACCCTTTTCTGTATTGGGAAATTCTGATGATTTGATTGTGGGAGAATGGGCCATAGCTTTGGGAAATCCATTGGGGCTTTTTGATGTATCACATCAACCCACTGCAACAGCAGGAATCATTAGTGGTTACGATTTAGATTTTGGTTTGAAAGAATCGGGCCATGTATATCAAGATATGATTCAGACCGATGCTTCTATAAATCCGGGAAATAGTGGTGGTCCATTGGTAAATTCCAATGGAGATGTGATTGGAATAAACACATTTATTTTGACGGGCTCAGAGCATACCTCCGGCTCGGTAGGGATTGGATTTGCAATTCCTGTAAATAGAGTAAAAGAAGTATTTGAAGATTTAAAAGAATTTGGAAAAGTTGAACGGAATTATAATACGGGTATTCACGTTCAGACTGTTGATCGATTTATTAAACGATATTTACGACTGCCTTCTGAAGAAGGTGTATTGATTCGAGATGTTGAAAAACGGTCATCGGGCGAACGGGCAGGGCTTCAAATTGGTGATGTGATTTTGCGAGTGAATAATCGAAAAGTGAATGCTGCCAATGATATTATCCGTATTATCGACGAAGGATTTTTAAAAGTGGGAGATTCAGTTTATCTCAACTTATGGCGAGATGGGGAATCCATTAATACGAATATGCAGTTAGAAGAACCTAAATCAAAAACCTGGGGATTTTAGATGATAGAAAGATATACCACGCCTGATATGGGGCGGATTTGGTCAGATCAAAATAAATATGCCACGTGGCAAAAAGTAGAAATTACCGTTACAGAAGTACTTTCTGATATGGGCGTTGTGCCTAAAGAAGTGGTAAAAGTAATAAACGAAAAGGCCTCTTTTTCGGTGGACAGAATTAATGAAATTGAAGCCACTACCCATCATGATGTGATTGCTTTTTTGACCAACTTAGCAGAAAATATTGGCCCAGAATCTCGATTTATTCATATGGGGATGACATCCTCCGATTTATTAGATACTTCCCTTGCGCTTCTGTGCCAAGAAGCAGGTGAAATTATTTTAGAAAAACTAAAGACTTTCCATCAAGTATTGAGAAAAAAAGCCTCCGAACATAGAGAAACATTTCAAATCGGACGTTCTCATGGTGTACATGCTGAGCCTATTACATTTGGATTAAAATTGGCCATGTGGAGTGAAGAAATAGGGCGAAATATTGTTCGCTGGGAACGTGCTGTGGAAAGTATTGCAACGGGAAAAATTTCTGGTGCAGTAGGTACATATCAGCATTTAGATCCAGAAGTGGAAACGGAAGCATGCAAACGATTGGGAATTAATGCTGCCACCGTTTCAAGTCAAGTAGTACAGCGGGACCATCATGCAGAATATTTGACAACATTGGCAATTATGGGTGCATCCATGGAAAAAATTGCAGTAGAAATTCGACATCTTCAACGGACGGAAGTTTTAGAGGCTGAAGAATTCTTTTCCAAAGGCCAAAAAGGTTCATCCGCAATGCCACATAAACGGAATCCAATTATCACGGAGCGAATGACTGGATTTGCAAGATTACTTCGTGCCAATGCACATGCGGCATTAGAGAATGTTGCACTGTGGCATGAGCGAGATATTTCACATTCTTCAGTGGAGCGTGTGATTATTCCTGACTCAACCAATATTATGGATTATATGCTAAACAAAATGATTGTCCTCATGGAAAATCTTCTCGTATATCCTGATAATATGTTGAAAAATTTGAACAAAACAGGTGGATTGATTTTTAGTCAAGAAGTTCTGTTGGCATTGATTAAAAAAGGTATCACTCGTGAAGAATCGTATGCAATGGTTCAACGAAATGCCATGCAAGTGTGGGAACATCAAAAAGATTTTAAAACATTACTAAAGGCAGATATAGAGATTATGAATTTAATGTCTGAAGATGAAATTGATGATCTTTTTGATCTTCAGAAAGTTATGAAAAATATTAACAAAGTATTTGAAAGGTTGGATCTTAAATGAGTTATATCTCTGAACAGTTAAATCATACATTGGATGAATTTGAATCTGATAATTTAGGTGAGCATTACAAAGGTAAAGTTCGTGAAATTTTTTCTCAAGGTGATAAAATTCTGATGATTACTTCGGACCGTGTTTCAGCCTTTGATTGTGTATTAGGAACCATTCCTTTTAAGGGTCAAATTTTATCGGAGATTGCAAACTTTTGGTTTGATAAGACGAAAGATTTAGTGCCTAATCATATTATTGACACACCTGACCCACAAGTATTAGTAGCCAAAAGAGCAAAAACTTTACCGGTGGAAGTGATTGTTCGTCAATATATTACGGGTAGTCTATGGCGTGAATATTCAAGTGGAATCAATGGTCAATACGGATTTATGCTTCCAGAAGGATTGAAAAAAGATCAGAAGTTCGATGAGCCTCTTTTGACTCCATCAACTAAAGCCGATTATGGTTTACATGATGAGCCTATTTCTCGTGAAGCTATTGTGAATGGATTAGTAGAAGAGTCTGTTTATGCAAAGGCTGAAGAATATGCATTGGCATTATTTAAAGCGGGACAAGAATGGGCAGCCAAACAAGGCTTGATTTTAGTGGATACAAAATATGAGTTCGGCATTGTTGATGGTGAGTTGATTGTAATTGATGAGATCCACACACCTGATTCAAGCCGATATTGGGTGGCTAAAGAATATGAAACTCGATTCAATAATGGTGAAAGTCAGCTCATGTTGGATAAAGAAAACATTCGTCAATGGTTGATCGAAAAAGGATTTTCAGGAGAAGGAATCCCACCTGAGCTATCAGAAGAAATTCGCACCACGCTTGCAGAGCGATATGTGGAATTATACCGTACACTTACGGGAAGACAATTTGACCCTGAGGTAGGTGATGTGAAAAGTCGAATTATCAAAAACTTAGAAAGTGCAGGATATACCGTTTGATCGCAGCTGAAGGAAAAATTATATTAGTACCCGTTATTTTATTGGCGTTGGCAACGACGGGAATTTCTGTCTATTCTCAAATGGGTGGAAGTGGATTAAAAGGAGTAAATATTGCACTTTGGGTATTCATTCTATTCAGTCTGTATTTTTTTCGTGATCCGGTTCGAATTCCATTGGGTGAAGCCAATAAAATGGTTTCTCCTGCGGATGGTAAAGTGGTTCAGATTTTAGATGTTGATGATCCTGAAATTGGCAATGCCAAGCAGATTTCAATATTTTTATCTGTATTCAATGTGCATTGTCAACGGGTTCCATTGGCGGGGAAAGTAATATCCACATTTTATAATCCCGGAAAATTCTTAGCTGCATTCAACCATAAAGCATCCATGGATAATGAGCAGACCGCAATTGTATTTGAAACGGTAAGTGGTCGCAAGTATAAGGTGAAACAAATTGCGGGACTTATTGCGCGAAGAATCCTAAATTATATGGAGCCAGAAATGGTAGTCGAAAAAGGTGAACGATTGGGATTTATTCGTTTTGGGTCGCGGGTAGATATTATCGTTCCACCAAACTTCAAAATAAATGTAAGTTTGGGTGATATTGTAGAAGGAAATCTTTCCATCATTGGAGAATTTGAATAAATATGAAACGGCATTTACCTAGTCTGTTTACCCTCATTAATTTGTTTATGGGATTTTTATCAATCCTAAATACACAAATAGGTAATTATGAAATTGCCTGTTATTACATTTTAATCGCCGCTGCTTTCGATTCTGTGGATGGTAAATTGGCACGAGCTATAGGAATATCTTCAAATTTCGGAAAAGAAATTGACTCCCTTGCAGATATGGTTTCATTTTGTTTAGCTCCATCCGTGTTGATTTATAATTTATATACACAAAATATGCCCGGAATTTCAGGTGAAATAATTGCATCCGCACCGCTGATTTTAGGTGCAATTCGCCTGGCACGTTTCAATGTAGATTCTGACGAGACACCTTCTGCTTACTTCACCGGTTTACCTACCCCAATCAATGCTATTTCTATCGGTTCATTGGTAGTCTTTATTGAACATGTGAAAGTAATGAATCCTGAATATTCACAACCTCGATTATTACTTCCTATTATTTTGGCATTATCATTTTTGATGGTGACTAAAATTAAATATGCTAAATTCCCTTTATTGAATTTTCATTCGGGGAAAGTAAACAGTTTTAGATTGTATGGGTTGAGTTTATTTGTAGTGTCATTTGGCATTTCATTTTCATTTGACCAACAATATAGAGTTCTGATAGGATTCGTAAGTTTTTATATATTTCTTGGCCTACTTCGACATTTTATGGTTCAAGATGAATTAACCACACAAACACAGGAAAATTAATGAGAGCAAAAATTTATATTCGGTATAAAGATGGAATTTTAGACCCACAAGGTACGACAGTTGGGCATGCACTAAATTCCATGGGTTATGATGCCATACATGATGTTTCAGTGGGTAAATTTATTGAAATGAATTTTAATGATGTAACAAAAGAAGAAGCAGAGCGACTCACGGATGAATCATGCAGAAAGTTGCTTTCAAATCCAAATACTGAGTCATACAAATTTGAGATAGTGGAGGACTAATGCGCGCAGCCATTATTGTTTTTCCAGGTTCAAATTGTGATCACGACGCATACTATGTAATACGCAAAGTCCTGAATAAGGATGTGGATTTCATTTGGCATAAAGAGGGTAGTTTGACCAATTACGATTTTATTTTGGTTCCCGGTGGATTCTCTTATGGAGATTATCTCCGTGCGGGGGCAATTGCTCGTTTTTCACCCATTATGGAAGAAGTGATTCGATGCGCCAATAAAGGTATTTCGGTCATGGGTATTTGTAATGGATTTCAAATTTTGATTGAATCAGGGTTACTTCCTGGTGCACTCATAAATAATAAAAATGTTAAATTTTTGAGCCAAAATATAACGCTGAAAGTGGCCTCCACAAATTCAATTTTTACACAGGATTTTAAAAAGGGTCAAAATTTAGACATGCCCATTGCCCATAGACAGGGTAACTTTTTTGCATCTGAAGATGTGGTGAAAAAATTACAAGACGATGACCAAATTGCGTTCATATATGATGAAAATCCAAATGGATCCATGGGTGATATTGCTGGAATTTTCAACGAAAATCGGAATGTATTGGGAATGATGCCACATCCAGAAAGAGCTGCCGAAAGTATTTTGGGTTCATCTGATGGATTGGCTATATTTGAGTCAGTGATTGAGAATATGTAATGAAGTCAACCCAGCGTAGAAATATATTATTTATATTTTTAGTACTCTTTGCGGGGGCGGCAGCAGGTACAGCACTCAGTATTTTTGTGGGGTCAACCATGCCTGGTGGCGTGGTACAAGATTTCTTTTTGAATAGTAAACCGTTAGGTTGGGATCCATTCACATTAAATTTGCAAATCATTACATTAACCACAGGATTTACCATCGATATAAGTGTGGCCAGTATTATTGGCATGGCATGTGCGTGGTATTTCCTTAGATATTTTAGATAGGAGCAAATATGGGCATTGGACCTTGGGAAATACTGGTAATTTTATTTGTGATCATCCTTATTTTTGGTGGAAAAAAA
This sequence comes from Fidelibacterota bacterium, assembly GCA_018671635.1. Lineage (GTDB taxonomy): Bacteria > Fidelibacterota > Marinisomatia > SCGC-AAA003-L08 > D37C17 > JABHHG01. Next base: position 26,661 of record JABHHG010000101.1, read on the forward strand.
CTACCCGAATTGGCACGGGGTTTAGGCTTGGGCTTAAAGGAATTCAAGAAAGCCACCAAAGATATTAAAGACGAAGTTGAATCAGCGGCGAAAGAAGTTGAAAACTCTACTGAAGATTCAAAATAATTTTCTCTTTGGATGTTAATCAACTTACTGAAAAAATAAATTCTACCCGAGAGAAAATTTCTCGGGAATCCAATCTTAATTGTATTACTGCAGACTTAACTGAATCTGCATCTTCACAGCTTTCATCCTTTAATGTGCATGGAACTCTATTTGGCAAAACTATTGCCATCAAAGACAATCTCAACTTAATTAATACCCCCACCACATGTGCATCAAAAATTTTAGATGGACATGATTCCATTTATACGGCAACTGCTGTTCAAAAAATTATTGATGCCCAAGGTAGCATTGTGGCCAAAACCAATATGGATGAATTTGCAATGGGCTCATCCAATGAACATTCTGTATATGGACCCACTAAAAATCCTCATAATATAGATTATGTTCCCGGCGGGTCAAGTGGAGGTTCTGCCGTGGCCGTAGCTGCGGGAATTGTGGATATGGCATTGGGCAGTGATACAGGTGGGTCAGTACGACAGCCCGCATCTTTTTGTGGTGTGTATGGTCTCAAGCCAACGTATGGACGTGTATCACGATATGGACTCACCGCATTTGCATCGTCTTTTGATCAAGTGGGTGTGTTTGCCAATTCAGTGGAAGATACTGCCTCCCTATTTGAAGTTATTGCAGGCCATGATAAAAAGGATTCCACCTCAGCAAAAGAAATTGTAGAACCATTTGATTATAATGAATCTGCCACTAAAAAATTAAGAATTGGACTCCCCAAAGAATTTTTAGGTGAGGGTATTAATCCTGAAATCCGACAAGCGTTAACCCAAAAAGTAGAATATTTAAAAGATAGTAAATTCCAGATTATAGATGTTTCACTCCCCCATACTGAGCATGCCATTGCCACCTATTATATTCTCACTACGGCAGAAGCATCAACCAATTTATCTCGTTTTGATGGGGTACGATTTGGACATAGAGCCACATCGGATGACCTTTCTGAAATGTATCTCTATTCTCGTAGTAATGGTTTTGGAGATGAAGTAAAACGACGAATTATGTTGGGTGCTTTCGTGTTATCATCAGGATATTATGATGCATATTATACACAAGCTCAAAAAGTTCGGCGATTAATTAGAGATGATTATACCAATGTATTTGATGAGGTGGATGTTCTACTTACGCCCACATCGCCTATACTCCCATTCAAACGTGGAGAAAAACTCACCGACCCATTACAAATGTACATGGCAGATGTGTGCACGGTGCCTATGAGTTTGGCTGGAGTACCTGCATTGAATATTCCTGTGGGAAAATCAAAAATGGGGCTGCCTATCGGGCTTCAACTTATGGGGAATTTTTTTCAGAGAGAAAAACCTATTTGGGGTTGCTCAGTTTTTGGAATCTAACTAAATCGAATATGGAATTGGCTTCAGCGATTTAGGCAGATAAAGGGGGTGTGAGGGAAACCCTTGTCCCGTAATTTTTAGGCATTTCAAATTGGGTATCAAATCTACTACATCTTTCCCCCTATTCATAAATTCACCATGATTTCCCCATGCACCAATCGTTAAATTAGCCTCTTTATTAAGTTTCAGGAGCCATTCATTATTTTCAGGTCCAATAGGGTCTTTGGCCGATTTCATTACCTTAGGGTCTGTGGCTCGAAAGCCAAAAATATTACCCATAATATACCCACCATAGCCCCAATCCTTAGCGTAGCCAATACATCGCCGAATGGTGGGGTCATTTTTCAACTCGTCTGCAGTTGAGGGATTCAACCCAATAAACAGAACTTTGGGAAGAGCATCATCCCAAATACGCCAAAGCCCATACCGATGGATACGATCGGGTGAAAAGATAGCATCAGATTTTAATAATGGAAATAGCGTGGATTGCATGGCCAAAATTTATGGTAGTGGTGAAAAAATATAATGAGAGTTAACCGCTGAGCTAACGGGCCTAAGGGCGCAGCCCGAAGGTCTGTGTTGAGTGATTTTTAGATGCACGATGAAGTATCGTATCAATTAAGGCAGTACCTTTAGTTTCTTATCCATCCAGAATGGACCAAAGGGAATAATTGCAGCGATAATCAGCATGAATGATAGCTTGATGCCGATGGGAACTTTTCTGATAGCAATTACTGAAAACATCACCAACAAAATAAAAAGTCCGCCGTGAATTCGACCCGGCCAACTGACGGCCTCAGGTAATTCCAGTAAATATTTTAGCGGCATGGCGATGAAAAAAAGGATAAGTGT
>JABHHG010000103.1 GCA_018671635.1 Fidelibacterota bacterium
CACCACCTCCTCCACTAGCAATTTCGATCCAATCATATTCTGGTGCTAATGGATAAGAGACATCACCCGAATCATAAATATAGTAACCATGCTCATCTGGCCCCATTGGATCACCTTCTTCTCTAGTACCAACATTCATAGCTATAAGGTCAGAACCTTCATATCCAGATTCAGCTATAAAAGAAAACCCTAATGAAATAGTAGAGCCATTAATCATATGAGAAACAGGCTTTATTTGAAATGAATTCAGTATCACTTGTCCTCCTGCAGGGATACTTATTGATGAGATATTATTTTCAATTATCTGAATAAAATCATTTGAATCATCTAGCTCAACAATCAATCCTTCAATATCTCTACTGCCTGAGTTATGAAATAAAAGATCAACAGCTGACTCAACGCCCGGTTCAAGAATCAAATCCTCCACCAGTTCATACCCTGAGAATTCTAGTTTTGGCCCATATACATAGGTGGGTATGGGTAAATTCCAACTATCATTTCCGTTTGAGACAATTAATACTAAATCTAAGGATTCACCCTCATAAAGATTTTCATCTAATAAAACTGTAAATGCCACATCTCTATTTTCATTTGATGATATCATATCAATAAACTGTGTGGGATTTTCAATATTAACATTCATATTTTCAGAAACTAATTCAATATTCAGTGAATAAGCATCTTCTGAACCAAAGTTTAATAATGGTAATGTGATTTCAAATTGTTCTGAAGGATTAATTTGTTGATTTCCATCACCGTACATTGAATCATCAATGGCTGTTCTATACTGATCAAGATATATAGCTACGCCTGCAACCTGACCAATTGCTATAGATACTTCACTCAATCTAAAATCATTTTTGAATGCCGTAATTATAGCATCACCACTACTGGCAGATGTCCATGTTAGAATTGCTTCACCAGATTGATCAGTATATGCAGAAAAATGCTGTCCCGCTAAAATAAGGGTAACACGTGCATCTTCTACTGGATCACCATTTTCATCTGTAATGGCCACTTCCATATTTTGTACACCCGATGGTAATGAAGCCGGTGCATCAATTGTAAAATCATGAGGCTGACTCCTCCATAAATGTAGAGCCGGGTCACCCATTAGATTTGGCCATGACGAAAACTTTGAAACTGCTTGATATGGATTTGTAGGATATGTTTTCAACAATGCCAATTTACCATTGGCTAATGAGGCTCCCGCATGATACATATTTTTTGAGAAAATTCCTTCATACATTCCCATATGTACAATATTATTATATGCAGTATGTGTTGATGATGTTGCAACACCTACTGCAGCGACTGCACCTTTGGGGTCAGAGATAGAACCTTGACGAATCCAAGTTTCACTTTCTGATGTACCACTAAAATTACCTGTGGAGCATGTGAGTGAACCTACAAAAGGTGTATAAATACCACTATTTGTACCACTAGGAGATATACTGCTTGAACCTATATATCCACGATAATTATAATAAAGAATCCCATCGTTAAACTGATTATCCACCCAACTATTATAATTTCCATTACCGTAGTTAGTTCTCATATCATCCATGCCAAAATTTTCCATTATATTAGCAATATATTTCATAGTCGTGATGGTTGATACCCCTGATGATGTTGGGTCACCAACTAAAGCGGCTCTCTCATACCACCAATCTTCCTGATTCTCAGCTTTCTCATATGTTAATGTTTTATTAATTATATTTGAAATATCACTAGAACTAGATACAGAAATTCGACCTATAAATACTTCTGGCAAAAAGTCACCACCAGAAAGGTATGAATATTCCACATCTGTAGCACCACCACTATACGTAAAATTAGGAATTGAATACGAACCTCCAGTATCACCAATCAATCCAACAATTTCAGGTGGATTTTCATATTCATCCATCACATTTTGTAGAAAAGATTTAATAGAGCTTGTAGTAGTGCCCGTTTCATTTGATGAAACTAAATAAACGATATAGCCCTGCTTTTCTCTCCACTCAACCAATTCTTGAACATAAGGATGAGATGATGATGCTCCCCCACATATATACATAATAGCAGAAGGCTGGTATTCTTCCCTGCTAGATAATGGTTCATAGTCCATAATCAAATCTTGGTAAAAAGGTTCAAACAATTTTGATCGTCTTGATGGTAAGTCTATGTTTACTTCCCTAACACCAGATTCAATAATATTTATTTCTACCTCATCATAGATAGTTAATGATTGAGTTACTGAGTTGTACTCATAAGGCGTTAATGAAATTAAGGAAACTTCAATATCACGCATAATCATGGGTTCTGAAACGGTCAACTTAGTTTCAGGATAATTTGTATTTGTATCATAAAAGTTTATATTCTTTAAAAATGGTCGCTCCACTCCAATTACTGGATTGCCTTGGTAAGGGTATATTGCAACATCTTCAATCACATGAGATGATACTACTGTATAGCTTACACTATAAGAGATACCGGCATCCATTTGAAAAAATGATGTAAACACGGGAAGTTCTGGCATACCCTCATCGACAGTACTCCCCTTTTCTGGAGTCGTTAAGCGAGTAAACCCATCTTTAGATTCAATGTTAATTTCTTGTGGGGTAAATGTAAGTATTTTATGTCCCCGTTGTACTGATTTCAACTGAAACTCAGTTGCAAACATGGATGTAACTAAAATAGTCATCGTGATAATATTCTTAGTTTGATTTCGCATTTCTGCACTACTCCTTTTAATTCTTATATTTAAAATCGCACAGATCCTAAAATGAATAATTATGATCAATTAAAAATAGGATTTTTTTTACATTAGTTTTGAATTTTAATTTGTATCAAAATGTAAGCAAGCAGAGATGTTAATCGTGTTAGACTGTTCTCCTTACAAAGTGAGCCAAAATTTACAGGGGAAATAATTACAAATTGTTACATTAACAAATTGCACCAAACTGGGTAATTAGTCTTATATTTAACGATAGTCACGTGAATATTTTATAAACTTAATAAAACAGGAGAATGCATGAAGCAATTCAAGCAAAAAATCCAAGAAGGTTTCACACTTGTTGAAATCTTAATCGTAGTAGTAATTATTGGCATTTTAGCTACAGTAGCTATTCCAACATATTTCAGTTATGTTGAAAAAGCATATGCCTCAGATGCAAAAACCCAGCTAAAGAACATTCTTATGAATGCAAAACTTTATGCGCAACAAACAGGTGACTTCCCCGATGAAGTTGATCAAATGATTGAAGATGGCTATATGACATTATCTGAATCTGTTAAGTTAAAGTGGGAATTTGACATTTCTGGCCTTGAGCTATTAAATGGTGAAGCCGGTGGTGAAATGAAAGCTACCAGCCTTGAAGATATGGGTGGTGGCGCAGGTAAAGAAGTAACCTACGATGTTACCAATGGTAAATGGACAGGTTATGGGCAATCTGGTTCTACTGATGATGGTGGTGGTGAGTAGTATATGTCTATAATTTCAAATCTACTTGAATATGCGTTGAAATCGGGTGCGTCTGACTTACACCTAAGTGTAGGCTCTACCCCAATGGTGCGTATTTATGGTGAAATGAAACGATTAGATATGGCTTCATTAGATGAGGCCACTATGGATGCCATTGCCAATGACGTACTCGGTGAAAATCAGAGACAGATTTTTGAAAAGAATCTGGAGATTGATTTTTCAACGTCACTGGAAGATAAGGGTCGATTTCGGGTAAACTTTTTCAATCAATTGAATGGGGTTTCTGCTGTGTTTAGAACCATCCCCTCTGATATTTTATCAGTAGAGGAATTGGGGCTGCCTACCGTATTCAATCAATTGGCTGAAAAGGAAAAGGGATTAATCCTCTTGACTGGTCCAACGGGAAGTGGAAAATCTACCACACTGGCTGCCATGATTGATCATGTAAATGCCAACTTCAATAAGCATATTATTACCGTTGAAGATCCGGTGGAATATTTTCATACGTCACAATCATGTTTGATTAATCAACGTGAATTGGGGCAATCTACGCATTCATTTAAAAATGCCTTGAAGTCTGCGCTTCGTGAAGACCCCGATGTTATTTTAGTGGGTGAAATGCGTGATCTTGAAACTATTCAATTGGCATTAACCGCAGCGGAAACAGGTCACTTAGTCCTTTCAACATTGCATACATCCAGCGCAGTAAAAACCATCGATAGAATAATTGATGTGTTTCCTACGGAAAATAAATCGCAAATACGATCTATGCTCTCTGAGAGTCTTGTGGCAGTAATCGCACAAAAGCTGTTAAGAACTAAAAATGGTAAAGGTCGGGTTGCGGCATCAGAAATTATGATTGCCAATACTGCAGTGAGAAATCTAATTCGAGAAGATAAAATATATCAAATTCCTTCTCTCATTCAAGGGGGGAGCAAAGAAGGTATGCAGACCCTTGATATGGATTTACAACGACTGCTGAACCAAGGTCTTATTGAACGTGCAGATGCAATACAGGTAGCAGATAATGCTGAGATATTTGAAAAAGGCATCTTTTAGCCATTCATCATACAAGGGCTTCTCTTTAATTGAGTTAGTAATAGGTATACTGATTACCATGGTAATTGGGGGTGCCATGATGCAAGGCACATCATATTATCGAGATAAAATGCTCTCTATAAATGTGAAAGAAAAAGCATATAGTGAGCTGAAAAACTTTACGAATTACTGGAAGTCAAAGATTGCAGCAAAAGAATGGCAAATTGATGAGGATATAAATTGGCGAGAGGGCGGTCAGATTGAATTATTCACATCTGATAACCCAGACGGTAATGACGAAAGTATAAAAGGTCGTCTTTATTACAAGGGAGTTAAAGTAATTAAATATGATAATTACGAGTATTACTACTATACCCTTGAAACTAAAGTATCATGGAATATATTGAATGATCGCGATTCGCTCACTTTTGCAGTTGATCAAATTGTGTTTAATTAAATGAAGAATAAAAATACAGATATTAAACTTCAAGCAGGATTCACACTAATGGAATTATTAATTTCATTGGTAATATCCTCTGTTATGTTTAGTGGCATATGTTTTGTTGTTGCTGAATCTTCACGCCTCCATGCTTATGAAGATGTAAAGCTAGATTCAAAAGTATTTGCCAATTATGTGTTGGATGACATTGAAGGCACCATTGTAAAGGGGTCTAATGTAAGTATTTCTGCCGGAACATACACTGGCATCGATGAAATTACCATAGCATTAACCGATGGTAATATCGTCTATGGAAGTCATTCTGAATATGGCGTTTCTAAAGATGATAATAAAATTTATAATTATGATAATACCTATGATAATGGAAAGGCAAAATATTCTATCACAGAAATGAGATGTTACAAACCGACCAGTGATAGTTATAATCCCTCAAATCCCGCATCATTAAATATCTTAAATTCATCATTTGTTTTAGAATTAAAAATTGGTCTATTCGACCCTGCGGGTGATGAATTAGAATCCTATTTGGTAGATCGATATGTATTTAACCCTTATATTTATTCTACAACATCATGATAAAGTTAAAAAATATCATCAATAATCGAGGGTTTATTCAGCCCACAGCCATGATGTTGGGTGCCATTGGCATGCTGCTCACATTGGTTCCGTTTACAAATCTTGTTAATCGTGAAATCCGTTTAGACCATCGAATTGCCAAAACAAAGGCTCGTCTTAATGCTGAATCTGGTCTTGCCAATGTATATAGTTATTTCTCATTAGACTCATTGGGATTAGATAGCATGAGCCTTGGGGAAGAATCTTTTTCAATTGACTATACTACATTCAGAGATCCAGCTCTAATTTCAAATGATATGGGTTTTTACAGAGACATTATCCTTCAAGAATCATTGAATCCCCTTTCTCGTAGAACTGAACGTAATGCCTTTGCGGTGGGTGAGGCAAACATCACTAGTTTTGGTAAAAATATCTCGGTATTAGATACTATGGCCATGTCCTTTGAGTTAGAGTCACTTTCAGAATACTTGTATCTAACCAATCATGAGCATGCAGGCGGCGCCCCCGGCATTTATGGAACAGATAACTGCGATTCAGATGGTGATGGTGAGACAAGTACATTTAGAAAATGGCGCGGAAAACCCTGCTTTTCCCCAACTGCAGATGGAATTGGGAATGATATCTCTGTTGCAGGTTATGTGCAAACTAATGACCCTATGATTTTTTGCTCCCCTTGTAGCCAATGGGACCCTCCATTTACAAATACCGTCTATTTTACAATTGCTGATGAAGATTATCAGAATTCTGATTTTAATGTTTCTGATGCTGAGCCTGGAGAAATAGTTGCACCTATGAATGGTGGTGGATTAAATAGCCAAAATTGTTTTGGCGGTACTGATGGGCCTGATGAACATCCATATTATATAGAGAAAGAGAAAGTC
>JABHHG010000163.1 GCA_018671635.1 Fidelibacterota bacterium
CATGTTCTCTAATATTATATCGTATCCCTTCTTTGCTAAAATACGAAGATAGCTGTTGCTTCATGGATGTCCATTCTTCTGTCCATTTACCCAAGGCTAAACCCGTGCCTACAATAGGATCCATCTGCGCAATATGAGAGTCCTTTAAATCTAATGGAAGCTTGGGCTCTTGATTTTTTAACTGTTCAATATACCACGGTGTATTCAGTAAACTCAAGTTGACCACACGAACATCTTTACGAACGCCCTCTACCTCCTGAATATACCATAATGGAAACGTATCATTATCTCCATTGGTGAAAATAATACCATTGGGCTCACAAGAGTTGAGCATATTGTAGGCATAGTCCCAGGCTACATAATTACCCGTTCTGTCATGTTCACGGTAATCAGTATAACCCATCGTAAAAGGCATGGCAAAAAGTATAATAGCTAAAGTTCCAGAAGTTATATACCTTAACGCTGACTCATTAGAAATAAATTCTTTGATTCGCTCTAAAAGTCCCGCCACACCTATACTTATCCAAATGGAGAATGCAAAGAAACTCCCTACAAAAGAATAATCTCGCTCACGCGGTTGGGGGTCATATTGATTCAAGTACACAATAATCATGAATCCTGTTGCCAAAAATAATGCCAACAATGCCAATGCTCGTTTGGGATCACGATAAAAATGATGCCCCATTCCGGCTAAACCAAATAATAATGCTAATGGTAAACCATAGCGTACCCAATTTATACCTTGAAGTTTCTTTATCAACTTTCCATCCACAGTGGTTAAATCCCACGAACGGCTTGCATAGTCTTCTTTGCCTGCAAACTGCCATAAGAAATATCGAAGATACATCTCCTTGAATTGGTAATTCCATACAAAATTTCTTACTTCTGCATCAGTAGGATTATTTTTATTTTTCACATAACGATTCCAATGTGCATTTTCAGGACGCATCAATGTTGATTTACGGTCTAAAATAGACCAATCTCCATATTGATCACGATTCATATATGCCAATGCACCCTTAACAGTATCAGGGTTATTTTCATTAATACTGGGATGTTGCGATGCTCGTATAAAAATAGTGGCATAAGTTGAAAATCCCACAAACACCAATACCAAACAGGTGAGTGCTACCGCCCATGTATTATTTTCTGTTTTAATTGCGTATATCATGGCGGAAAATCCAGCCAATATTGTAATTATGGGTGCATATAAACCATAGTCATTGGCCAAATTAGGGAGTCCCTTTATGATGCCCAAATAAATCACCATAAATGATAATAGTGTAAGGCCAACCGTGGCCAAAAAACCTTGATGGGAATAATCATACTTTTTATAAAATACAATGAGCGCGATAAATGGGAGGGTCAATAGATTCAATAAATGGATTCCCGTGGCCAGCCCCAACATATATGCGATGATGAGGATGTATCTTACATTTCCTGATTCACCAGAATGTTTGCTCCACGCCAAAATGAGCCATACACAAATGCCGGTGAAAAATGTAGACATTGAATACACCTCTGCCTCCACCGCATTAAACCAATGTGAATCGGTCATAGCAAAAGTCATGGCACCAATAAATGCACTTCCATAGGTAATGAGTTGATCAGAAATTGCTTCAGATTTACCTCGCCATTCTTCAATGAGCTGTACGCTAATGAGATACAAAAACATAACGGCAAATGCCGATGTTAATGGGGAAAGTAAATTCACACGTGCACCTAAGTCATTAAAAAATGGGAGTTGAGAAAAGAAATTTCCCAATATTAAATAGAGCGGTGTGCCGGGAGGATGAGGTACTCCCATCGTTACAGAAGTGGCAATAAATTCACCACAATCCCAAAAGGATGTGGTGGGTGCCATGGTCATCACATAAATGATGAATGAAATTAAAAATGATAATCCCGCTAATATTTGATGTGTTCTTTTCATATTCTCGCTAACTAATATTTGTAAATTCTAACATATGTTGATAATGCTTAATAAACTGTGTCCGTATGGCCTTATGCCCTGATTTTTGCAAATGTGGATCTTCTGAAACCAATTGAAGGGCACGGCTTCGTGCCAATCGAATAATGGGGCCGTCTTCCACAAAGTTGGCTAATTTTGATCGAATATATCCATGTTGTCGGGTTCCAAAGAACTCTCCCGGACCCCTTAATTTAAGGTCTTCGTCGGAGATTTTAAAACCGTTTGATGTGGATTCCATCACCTTTAATCGATGATCAGAATCGGGCGAGTGTTTATGCTGAACTAATACACAATATCCTTGATCTTTTCCACGGCCAATTCGCCCTCGTAATTGATGGAGTTGAGTGAGCCCAAACCGTTCCGCATTTTCTATTACTATCACCGTGGCATTGGGAATATCGATTCCCACTTCTATTACTGTAGTGGCAATCAAACATTGAATTTCATTCCGAGCCATTGCCTTCATTTGAGAATCTCGTTCATCTTTTTTCATGCGACCATGAATATGGCCCAATTTAAAATCAGAAAATTCACCATCTCGCAATTGCTCAAATCCTGTTTCGGCAGCCTTCAAATCCATTTTTTCTGATTCTTCAATGAGGGGATATACTACAAAACATTGTCGCCCTGCCTCCATCTCTTTACGAATAAATGCATAAACTCTCTCCATTCGAAGTGGCTCCACCACTTTTGTAATAATGGGGATGCGTGATTTTGGCAATTCATCAATAATTGAAATCTCCATATCGCCATGTATAGTAAACGCTAAAGTTCGGGGAATGGGTGTGGCCGTCATGGCCAATACTTGCGGATTCAATCCCTTTTCGATGAGTCGCTTACGATGATCCACCCCAAAACGATGCTGTTCATCCACAATTATCATTCCCAAATTTTTAAACTCCACATTCTCTTGGATGAGGGCGTGTGTACCCACTACCAATTGGATGCTTCCTTCTTTTAAACCAGAATAAATGGGGACTCTATCTTTTTTTGATTTACTCCCTGTGAGAAGAGTGCATACAATTTTAACCTGATTACACCATGCTTTAAAACTACGGTAGTGTTGCTCGGCTAAAATTTCGGTGGGCGCCATAACTGCCACTTGCCCCTCACCGCCAATCACAATGGATGCTGCCAACATTGCAACAATAGTTTTCCCCGATCCAACATCCCCCTGAATAAGTCGATTCATAGGCGATGCTGATGCCAAATCCTGACGGATTTCTTTCAGTACTCGAATTTGCGCACCCGTCAATTCATATTCTAAACTATCATAAATTCGTTTAGTATATGGGCCCACTTGAATATACGATGTTCCCTTACGTTCAATCACGGTTTGGCGACGTAATGCCATCAATAATTGTAAAAAGAAATGCTCATCAAATTTTAAGCGAAATATGGCATTCTTCAATGCCCGCTCATCTTTCGGCTCATGAATATTCATCATGGCTTCATGCAATGGGGTTAATCCATCTTCACTTCGAGTGGACTTTGGATAAAAATCTTGAATATTATAGTGTAGGTTTTCAAATGCCGTGAGTACAATTTTACGGATGCCTCGACTATCTAATCCCACTGATTTCAGGCGTGCTGTTGATGGATAAAGTGGAATTATCTTTCCCGTATTTATAGGGTCTTCTTCATATAATAAATCAAATTCTGGGTGCACCATTTTGAATCCATTATAGAATTCAACTTTACCAAAAATGGCGATGGAATCACCCACCACAAATTTATCAGAAATCCAGGAGATGCCTCGAAACCACACGCAATTGATTTGACCGGAGGCATCCATTATTACCAGATTGAAAAACTTGCGCTTTCGTGCCGATTTTACGCTATGGGATTTTACCTTACCTACAACTACCGCTTCATCTCCTACACGAAGTTCAGAAATTTGTTTCACGGTAGTACGGTCTAAATACCGGCGAGGGAAGTTATATAGCAAATCACCCACCGTTTTAACGCCCAATTCATTCAGGGCTTCTGCGCGATGAGGGCCTACCCCTTTTAGATAGGTTATCTCCGTAGTTAAGGTAGTCTCATATTGTGATGAATTATGGCCTGTCATTGAGTAAAAATTTAATGATTTTGAAGGTAATAATTATAGATAAAGAGAAAGTAAATTACTCTATGCCCATCGAAAGAAAACTCGCTGCAATTATGTTTACAGACATTGCTGGATATACAGCATTGTCTGCTAAAGATGAAACTAAAGCGCTAAACCTCCTTGATACACAAAAGCAGATTCTCACACCTATAATTGAAGAATTTAATGGAATACTTCATAAAGAGATGGGTGATGGGCTGTTATTTACA
>JABHHG010000230.1 GCA_018671635.1 Fidelibacterota bacterium
ATCATAGCACTGTAACCAACAATATCAGTGAACATTATGGTAACGTCTCGTTGCTTGGAAGTATTTGTCATTACTTTACGTTTTACCCATCAAATATATTAAAAGGATTCATGGAAATTTAATGCTAAACAGAAACATGTAATAGATATTTACCAAACTGAAATGGATGTTTTATTTTTCAATCAAAAAAACCCCAGATTTCTCTGGGGCTTTTGAATCACAAATTATTAAATGGATGTGCGCCATCCCCGAAGGAGGATGTGTTTCACAGAATGAAACCTGACAAGGGAAAACAACACACCAAATTTAATCTCTCCCCGGCCGATATACATTCTCTACATTGGCTTTAATGCTTTTTAACTCTCGCCATACTGGTTTAAGTTTTCGTTCAACAAATATATAATGAAAGTAATCTAATTACCTAATATAATGCCAACGAGCGAAACTACGTCTAGAACATTAAGACTGCCATCACTATTAATGTCAGCACTAAAATATTGGATATCATCTGGAATTTCATTCCCAAGGATGAAACCAACCAATAACACAACATCAAGTACATTGATTTGAGTATCATTATTTATATCACCTAAAACTTGTGTTGAATAACATGTTCCACCTCCACAATCTTCTGTACAGAACCAGTCTCCATAAAATTCATCACAAAAACAGGATGATGGGACACACTCCTCTTCTAGGGTAACACATTCATATCCCTCATCACAGCCTGTCTGAAAACAGCCTGCAGGGTTCTCACTCATGCAGTAGGCTGAAGTGCATGTACCATCTAAACATTGTGCATATGGCTCGGCCGAACAATCACATACCCAAGTCATGCATTCTTCATCATTCCAAGTATTTACTAAATTATTGATTTCATCCTGTGGATACTCTTCTTCATTTACTGAATAATGGCATTCACCCAGTCCAACATCACAGTGACCCCATACTGCAACACAATCATTATCAAATTCACAATTAGTATATTCCCCGGCATGAAGGCTATCATACAACTCTTCAATTTCATCACAAGTAGTCGTTTCTGGAATTAAGCTGATAACTAAATTTGATACCTCATTGGAACTAAAGCCATTTGTAATATTCTCATGATAGACTATATCACCTTGCGAATCGAGAATAAATAAATCTCTCTGAACAGCACCCCAATTATTCCATGTCATATAAGGAGACTGATCAGCACATACACCCACATTAGAATTTGAAGTCCAATTATTTATCGAGTTCATATGTTGAGATTTCCCAATACCTACCAATTGAACCTGATTATAGCCTTGATCTACTAAATCTTCATACATTGTATTTAACTGCTCGAACCGTGCAGTGCATGTTCCTCAGTTATAATGCCCGAAGTAGTGGATTGTAACCTGATTTTCAAAATAGGTTGGACCAATTTCAGTCCCAAAAGTTGAAGATGTTAAATTTAAGTCCTCAAGAGAATAGTTATTTTGAGCGGCAATCATTCCTACAAAGCTCAATATTAATATATAATGAAACATTTTCTTCATAATTAACCTTTCTTTAAAATTCAATCAATTTATCTTCTAAGCACATTGAGAAAAATATAATGAATCAATTTAATTCTCCAATATATAATTAACTATCTGAACAATATCTAATATATCAATAATATCATCATTATTATAATCAGCTGCTATAAACTCAGCATCATTAAATTCTAAATTCCCCATGATATAGTTTACAATTCTTACTATATCTAATATATCAACGATACCATCGAAATTGGTATCACCAGCTATAATTTCAGATGATATTCCAAACTCATAAGCTCCCATATCGGGGGCTAAGCCAATAAAATCAGCTATATCATCTACTCCATCACCATCTATATCTGCCGTTCCCATATCTATACATGGTGAACTCTCTTGGAGGGTATAATCACCATTCTCTTGATCCATAAATAGTGGGTCTAAAAACAAATTACTCTCACTACCCCAATCATTTCCAACTATTGAATGGGTGATACTAATATTTAATTGATTATTATTTGGTAGTGAAGAGAATTCTACACCCGCATTCTCCCACAAGATAGTATTCACAGCATTTAAATTTGCACTGTTAATCATTGCAATACTCATCTGTCCAATATTTGAAGAAATAGTTGAATTAGCAATACTCATTTCAATATCACCCACGACCAGTCCCAAGGGTTCACCCATAGAAATTGCCGATCCAAAATCTCCTAAATTTTCAGCTAATAGAAGTCTATTAATATTGATTATTCCTGACAAAGCCCCTATACCAGCACCAATATTAGCCGTATTATGTTCAATAATAGAATTTTCTATATTAACTTGTAATATTTCATCCCCAAATGAGAAACCACAGAAAATACCACCACCACCATTAAGATAATACATGTTCTGACCAACTGTGTTATATGATATTTCTAAATCAGAAAGATATGGATGACCACCATTTATAGCTATTCCACCACCTCCCAATGCATCTCCATCTGGGACGTCATTATTTGAAATAATCGTTGATTGAACTATGGCATTAGAATTAACCAAGCCTATACCTGCCCCTACATTTCTAGAGGTATTATTTGTAATATATAAATCTTTAAGGAGGGGTGAAGAATTAATAACAGAAATCCCCCCACCTCGAATGACATTTGTAATTAGACTATCAAATAAAATCTCATCTGCAGCCATACTAATAAAATCTTCAAAAGAAACTCCACCGCCATAACCTTCGGAGATAGTAAAACCCATTAGAGCCGCTCCATCTTGCTCAACATTTTCAATAGTAACTACAGATAAGGAATCAGAACCAGATATTATAAACTCATCAATATCAACACCATTCATATACTCAGACCTAACGACTAAAGCTTTACTAAGAAAATTTATGTTCTCATAGTAGGTACCCGGAGCTACCTCAATGGTATCTCCATTATGAGCATAATTGATAGCACTCTGAATGGATGAATAATCTGCGGGAACATAAAAAATATTATATGAATAAATACAACTATCATCATCAAACATTGCATTCTCATCGTAATTTTCAGCGTTTATATCGGTACAACCCGAACACAAAGAATTATCATTATATGCATTATCATCACAGATTCCACAATCATCCTCTTCAGATGGACCAAAGCATACCCCATTGCAATCCATATCCATATTATTACCAAAACATACATTGCAATCATCCATATTCATATTCGAACCATCACAGACTCTACAATCATCGCAAGACGCCATACCTCCAGACACACCAAAGCAGTCCAAATCCTCCACATTCTCATTAACACTCATCCAATAACTTGTATTATTATCAGACAATACAAATGGAACAAAATCTGTATTTATATCTATCAAATTATAATTATTATCTAAATAAAATAAACGGGAGATATCATTGATACTCACATTATATTCATTCCCATCTGTAATAAAACCCAGTTGATCTATCAATGCGGGATTAAAATTTTCAGGAAGTTCAATACTGGTTCGATGCATGCCTCCAGCATAAAGCTGACTAAAAGCTTCTGAGTTATGATGATGTACATATTGCGCACAATCTGCCATCAATAATAAGACGATTCCAAATTCAATATTATTACCAACTGAATTCCCATTATACTCAATATAAATATAATTACGCACATCGCTTATTTCAACTGTTTGTGGATTAGAATTTGCTTCATATCGATCTTCGTTAGCTAACTCTTCTCCCATAATACGATATGTCCACGGATTTTCATCCATAAGGATTTGACGTGTAAAATTGGGATCAGAAGTAATAATAGGAGAGAGAAAAAATTTATAATCAGATGAACCTGTATCAATAAAATTGCAATTTAATGTTGCATTCTTTAAAATTGGATGCTGACCCACCTTGTTACCTTGAAAATTGGTTGTAGTATGACTGGGGCCCTGAAAAACTTCACTTACTATATCACCACTATCACTTAAAACAACTTCATAAACCCATTCAATATCTGTAGTACGTCCGTAGCTATACATCAAATCCGCTAAACCTAAGCCAACTCTGCTATCCTCATTAGAGAAAATGATTGAATATGTAATTCTCTTATTCACACCTTCTAAAGATATATCATGCCACATAATTAAGGGGATATCTGTATGTGTACTCTCATTCCATGAAAGTAAATCTCTTCCATAAAGTATGGGTGAAAAACGAAAGGCATCTTCATCGATTAATAGTGTTGAGATATCGGTAAGTTCAATAGATTCAATGTGTATCCATTCTGCTAGTATACTCGATTTCTCAGAATCGAAAATAAATTCTATGGTATGATCACCATTTTCTAAGTGCCCTAAACTACAATTATAATTGTGGATATATTGGCCAGCATATAGGACTACATCTTGATTGTAGTTATCACTTTCACCATCAACTATGACAACAAGAGTAGAGGATTCACCATTCATTATTGACCAATCCGTATTAGTACTCGCGGAAATAGTGAGGATAAATTCTGTATCAGATTCAACAAAGAGATTAAATGGCTCTGTTATTTCATCTGGATTAAGGTCTACGGGGAATTGACTAAATAAGAATGAATATCCAATAATTAAAACAATAATTTTCACTACATTTACTCTTTACCGGGCCTATACACTTTTTCCACATTTTCTTTAATGCTTTTTAACTCTCGCCATACTGGTTTAAGTTTTCGTTCAACGAATAATGTAGTTTGATCAGCATAATGCTTAGAACCTTGATCTTGGGTATTTGAGCCATACTGATGGATACTCTCAGAGGAAACACCTTCTTTCCCCCATTCCACTAACATGAGGAAGGCATCTCCTGCCCAGCCCTTAATTTGTCCATTTTCATTGGGTAAACCATAAACTGCATGAGGAATATCGGGACCTCCAGCTAGACCTAAATTTACATCACCCCGAATTAGTCGGTTTACATTCCCCCACATCACATCTAATCTTCCATAATGATTATATAAATATGACACCGCATCTGTAAAACTATCCACCAAAGTCTCATCAGACACTTCATCCGGATGGGTTTCCATGAACCAACCAAATGAAATAATGGGTAATGATGCATTCAAATTTTCAATATCTGTATTCAAGTCCCATGATTTAAGAACCTCAATACCTTCAATCAATTTTTCATCTTCAAATGCAGGTGACATTGCCACCAATCGATCAATAAAAACGGACATATAAGATTCATCAGAATATTTCAAATCATATTTATAGTCTTCAAATTCTTGACGAGAAATTTTCTCATCGGTGCCAAATAACTCCATAGCACGTAATGCACGATTTGACATTCGGCTCTCAATACCCAAGGTTTCAGAATAAAGAGATTTATCTGGATTCCCATCACCAGTAGTAGTAATAAATGGAGTATTATTACAATTTTGTATAAATCCTGATTTCGGATTCATCACCTGTGGGAGTTCGTCAAAAGTGAGATATTCACTCCATAGTGTTTCTGAAGTATTTCCGGGGAGAACTCCAGACCAATCAAATCCTTCAGCCCGCTTGGGGAGTTTGGCCGAATAGACGAAGAAAATATTTCCCTCTTCATCGGCGTACCCAGAATTAAACATGGGAACCGCAATCATCTCCATGGCGGTTTGCCATTCATCAAAATTTGATGCTTTGTTCATTTTATACCATTGATCCACCATTTGAATATTATCATAATTTGCAATTCTTACTGCATAAGTGGCATGTTTTCCCTTCATTACCGGGCCATGTATTGACCATAATGCTTCTTTGTAAAACGTCCAATTAAATAAACCAAATAATCTAACTTCAATGGGTACATCTTTCACCTTAAAGCGTTTCCATTCATCATCAAATTTGTATAAATATGGATCTTTAGGATGTAATTCTAATTCATATACATCCACTAAATCAGGTGCATTCACTGTGTGTCCCCAGCCCAAATGGTCATTATGTCCCACCAATACTACCGGTGATCCGGGGAAAAGTCCGCCAATCATATTCCAGCCTTCTTCACTGTGCACATGGGCTTCATACCATGCGAATTGACCATCCCAGGGTTGATGTGAATTGATGGCCAAACGAACCTTATCATCATAAGATCGACTGGGTGCCACTGCAAAAACATTTGAGCCTTTAGTATATTCTGATTCTTTTACGGTTTTGGCCACATCCCGTAAATCATGCTTCACATTAAAATCATGTGGCGGTCGCTCCATCATATTGGCAAGGACATTGTGTACACCAAAGAATAAAGGCGTCTTATGTACAAATCCCGCAATAATATCTTTTTCATTCACCGGATACACCCCTGGCAATACTTCATTGAGATGTTCCTTCATATACTGATTTATTCCATCAGAATACCCTTTACAAATGGCATGTGTTTCGGGGGATATTTGAGTATGATAATACTTATTAACTTTGGGCCAAATTTCTAATAATTGAACCATATAATCGTTGGGTGCCTGACTCTTACCGTACACAGATGCCAACTTTCCTCTGGCCGCTAAAAGTGCTCCCTGAATATTAACTAAATCATCTTCAGCATGGGCATAGGCAAGTCCATATGCTGCATCCACATCGGTCTCACCAAAAATATGGGGTACTCCCCATGTGTCTCTATAAATAGTCACATTATATTTTTCAGGGTGATGATCTAATTGGGGAGCAGGGGTATGTGAACATCCCACAATAAATAAAATAATTGCCAGTGGAGATTTCTTAAATATTTTCATTTGTAGCCTTAGTACGTAATGCCGTAACGGCCATAGAGTTTGCTCAGTAACCAAAGGGGGCCAATAAGTAGAAATTGTACATCTTTTAAGAATGAGGGCTTTTTGCCTTCAATTTTGTGGCCGTAGAATTGACCAATCCATGCCACTACAAAAATTACCAATGCAGTTTGCCACAGGGGTAATGGTAGAGCGGCCAATAAATCGACCCCAATAAGCATTAACACACTCACAGAAATCATTCCTGCAAATAATGGAATGGATAGAAAAAAGTAGTATAAAGATGCCAAAACCACCAATGCAAAGCCCCAATGGTTTAGGTTCGGATATTGATTTAATATGGATAAATTAAGAGGGAGCAATGAAAATAAGGCAACTAAGCTGAGCATAATAAGGGGAACACAAATCCAATGTATTTTTTCATTCAATGGATGTTGATGGCTTTCACCGTACTCATCTAACCAGCGCTGTGCAGGTTTCATTTTTTACTCCTTAATTATTATCCCTCTGCTAAAATGATATTGACCAATTGGACAATATCCAGAACATTTAAAGTACCATCATTGTTTATGTCACCAATTGCTAATTGTGCCGCAGTAGGTTCATCACTCATTATGGCATTTATTAATAGAACTATATCTAAAATATTTAATATTTCATCTTGATTCATATCTCCAGCTGATGATGATTGAGGAGAATAAAAACCATTTCTTAGTATATTTCCACGATGCATATTCCAACCTTCAATACTTTGGGAAATAGCCTTAATATCAAAACTACTCAATGCAGTATTGGTACCCATTGTGAGTTCAATATCTCCATCATTGTCAATATCTGCACTCAATATCCCACCGGAGAGTCCAATCCCTGACTGAAGTGGAAAGCCATCCACAACCGTACCATCCATATGATATGCCAATAATAATCCGTTTGCATTTCCCGTAATAATTTCTGGTTGATTATCGCCATCAATATCCGTAATGATGGGGTCAACAATTATACTGGAACCTGTATTTACAGGCCAACCAGTTAAGGTATTCCCATCTGAATCTACTGCATATAAATAACCATCATATGAACCCACCACAATAGCAGTACCACTGGGCAGTTTAACAAATGCTGGGCTGGTTCTAATTTTATCTCCTGTCACAATATCAAAACGTATTTCACCATCAATATTCAAACCATATAAATGGCCATCATCACTCCCAGCAAATATTATATTTTCACCATTTATGGTGGCAATACTCGGTGCAGATTTAAACTTTTCATTACCATCAAATAATATGTCATAAGAACCATCATCAAATACGACTATAATCAAATCATCTGATTCGGTTCCAACCACCATATCGGCACGGCCATTTCCATTTAAATCAATAGTGGCTGCACCTCTTAATACTTTTTCATTTATGCTTGCCGGAAATCCATCTACCAAAGTTCCATCATGATTTACTGCAAATAAATCGCCTGATGAAGTATAACCGGCCACGATAATTTCATTTAATCCATCACCGTCTACATCAGCTAATGCGGGTGTACCCATAAGATATTGATCTGCATCAAAATCCATTTCAATATTTCCATACAAATCAATCACATATAAATGTTTATTCTTACAGCTAACCACTAATTCTATATCCCCATCTCCATCCAGATCATCAGCGGCAATAGAACCCCAAATTTGCTTACTACTTTCGCCCTCTAATTCAATAGGGAATCCAGGAAGATTATTACCTTGTGAATCAATTCCATGTACAAAGCCACCATAATCACCAAAAAATAATTCTTTGTCACCATCACCATCAATATCAATGAGTAATGGAGATGATTCAATGGTTTGTGAATTTTCAAAGGGGAAGCCTGCTTGATTCAAACTAACATTCACATCTACCGTATAGGATCCGGCAAATGTATCATTCCCATTACTCTCTGCAATCACCGACAATGTGAGTGCGTGTGAGCCAAGCATTGCATTTTCGCCAATTTGAATATTAAATGGATTTGTATTTATAGTTTGAGTACTACCAGAAGCTAAAAAGTTAATGTGAATAAATTCATTGATAACTTCAATGTCATCTGATTGAGACTCTAGAACAAGATCAATCCCATCCGCATCTAACCAGGGAATCATATTTTCAATTTCTACAATTAAATCTACCACTTCACCAGGATTAACTACACCATCTCCATCTCCAATAGTTTCAGATGTTGAAAAACTATTTATTACAACATTAGGAGCATCTAAGCTTTGTGGCTGAATATTAACAAGAGCTCCTTGATCATACTGAAAACCACCTAAGGTACTCAGAGGAAAATAGCCATTATTATACCCTCCCCAACCCCAATTATTATGGAATTCATCATCTTCATATCCATCTAGGTTCCAAGCATGACAACCATCATTACTACAACCTCTATATATTATAGGTCTATTCCCATCCAATTCTTCCTTTAATAATTCTCTATAACCTGAAGTACTAAAACCTGATGGCTCTACACTAGCCATATCATTTCTGTATAAAAAATAATTTTTCATAGCATGAAAAGCTGATGGACTGCCACCCATAACCCATGCCCCAGAACCATCCGCTCCATAACCCATTTCAACTGCAACTCCCGCATGAAATAATAATTTTTGAGATGAATAATTACCCACATTATTATCCATATCATCATAATCATAAAAGGTATTGAAGCTAGCTGAAATATTTCCATAATCCCAATGATAATAGCTTCTTGAACCAGTACCATACTCTGGATAGCCCCAATAATGCATAACTTGAGCCATTGAAACAGCCACACAACCAACTAATGCATGTCCATCTGGACCAGCACCATCTATTGGACACATAGTATTCCATGTAGAACCCTGATCAAATCGTGCCTGCAACAAGGGCGTAACCGTTCTCTCTCTTAATCTTTCAATATTATTCGACTGGTACTTTGACCATTTTTGTTCAACTGATCCAATTTGACGAGAATTATTATCTATTGCATTTTTTATATCAGCTTTAAATGAATCCATTAAATATTTAATATTAGCTGGCTGACCTTCAATTAAATAATTATTTTCAAAACTATATCCTAGAATAGGTACAGATCTATCATCAGCTGAAACAATGATAAATCCAACTGGGGTTAAATGGAAAATATGATATAATTCCATATCACGGTCACTGATAGATTGAATACTGATAATATTTAACTCTGTCCCAAATCCACGCTCGATGAATAAATTACGTGCCACTCGCTCTGCTGAAGCTTGACTTACAGGCGACGAAAAAACCCCTGAAATAAGTAAAATTAATAATAACATTCTATTATGCATAAATCTCTCCAAAAAATAAAAAATCACGTTGTAAAATATATAAAATAAAACAAATTACTTAATTAGGTTATTTGCATCAAGTTGTGTCCAAATCTTACCTGTAAATAGTCTAATTAAATTCAGGACAAATCAAGTCTTTAAATTCACAATAGTCGCAATGATGTCCTATTTTTGCGTCAAAGTCTTTTGACCTAATTTTGTCTGCAATGGCCTCAATTACATCTTTTTTCTCCACTAATTCATCTAACTCAAATTTGACGGAGGTTTCAATCTCTTCATGACGTAATGAGAGGAGAGCCAGTTTTTCGGCAATCATTTTTTGTTTCTTGCCATCAATTAACTCAATACCATCATGAAGTAAAAATAATGCATACACTGCTAACTGAATATCTTTTTTCAAATCTTTTGAGGCTATTTGCTTCTTCGATGTTTTATAATCATAAATTTCAACATGACCATCCTCAGTCACATCAATTCGATCACACTTTCCATTTATAGTACAATTCTTAAGTTTAAAGCTGAATGCTTCCTCTACAAATTGAGGATGAACGGGGTTGGCCTGAAAATATGCAAAATAGTTCTCTAACATGACTACCGCATCTTTTTTAAACTGCTGTTCCTCTTGCTTATATTCAAATCCTTCAGTGGTCCAATATTGATCAAGTAATGATAATAATTCATTCTGAGTGGACATCTTCTTTTCGTGAAAAATTTCTAAAACTTTATGGATGACCGATCCCAGCTGAAAATACGGTTTCTTTACTAATAGAGGAATTTTATCAATTTCCTTAAAACGATATTGCAATGGACACTTATCATACGTTGAAATTTTAGTGGCCGATAATGATAATTCAGTAGGGATGTTTACGACTTCTTCATTAGCATAAATATTCTCTTCAATCTCAACTTTGTACGGATTATCATTCCATTCAGGCGTTACCCCATTTTTCACATCCTTTATGCATTGGATGGAATGAACTAAATGATATGCATCATTCCATTTTTCAAATGTTATTGCATCTAACAATTTATTCTCAAACATGGAAATGAGTGTGTCTAATTTTTCAACTTCTTTGGATTCTATCATAATTTTCTCTCGCTCTAAAAATTCAGATGAAATATTTTTTATAAAATTTGATTGTCGTTTTTCTGTAGTCATGAGTACCAATGAGTTTTCTGCACGGGTAATGGCTACATAAAAGATGCGTCTTTCCTCCTCAATATGAAGGTCCTTCATGCTACGATCACCCACTTCCCAATTACGCCAATTTGCTGGCAAAAATTGAATCAATGCCTTGTTTTGGTAATTTAATGGAAATCCTGCTGATACTAAAAATGGAATAATTACATGAGAAAATTCTTTACCTTTGGACTGATGTACCGTCATAATTTGAACGCCATTAATAACATCGTCCGCCCATGTTGGTTCTACAGCAATATCGTTTACTTCCCATGAAATATTGATATAGCGAACAAATTGATTAAAATCGGAGTTTGGGTACGACTGCTCATAATTGGTTATATGCGTTAAAAGTTGATTTAATATTTGAATATTAATCTCTGATTGGTGATTTTCAACATGGATATTATCCTTGTACACCCCACTCCACTTAACAATTCTTTCGGTAATTTTTAATATGTCATTTTCAGGGAGAATTTCAGAAATTGAAATGATTTCATTGAACCACAAATGGAATGTTTCATTATTAAAATTATAATTTTCAACCAATTCTGATAAACTTCTGGATTTATTATATTTTAATTTTTCAGTAAATTCAAATGCTAGCTCCCCCCCAAACTTATTTTTTATCAAACGATAAATGGACTGTCCCCAATAACTGGTTTTTCCTAAAATTTGGAATCCACAAATCACATCTTTTATCAATTTATTATCAAATAATCTTTCTGAATAATATTGGTTTTTGATTCGATTCTTCGATAAAAATTCTGATGCTAATTTGCAATTTTTATGGGTTCGGGAAAGAATGGCAATTTGGTTAAGCGGTACGCCGGACGCAATGTAGGACTCAATCTCTACTTTTAATTGTGCCGTTTGCTGATCTTTGGACCCCTCATAAAGTTTCGGAATAAATGATGATTCTTTTTGAGAATGAAGTTCTCCCTTTTTAACACGATCGGGATTGAATTGTATAATTTCATTGGCCAATTTTAAAATGGGCTTTGTGGAACGATAATTTTCCATTAATGGAATTTCAGCATATTCTGGACTGCCATAATATCTGGATTTGAATCCACTCACATTTTGAATATTCGCCCCTCGGAAAGAATAAATACATTGATCATCATCCCCAACCACCGTAATATTATTTTGGGGTTGAGCTATGACATTAATCACTTGGCTTAGGGCATGATTATTATCTTGGAATTCATCTACAATAATATGCGTATAGCGTTGTTGAAGTTGAGCTTTTACATTATCACTATTTAATATGAGCCGCCAAAGATTCGATATCATATCACCATAATCAATACGATTTTCATCCTTTTTCCACTGTTGATATAATGGGTAGATTTGAATGGCATCCATCAACTGAAGATAATGCTCCCTTTCCTTTTCGTCAGCACCATCTCTATTTATCGTTTCTTTGCATTGCGTAAATAATTGACTCAATTTCTCATCGGTGAATAGTTCTTCTCTAAATTGGTCAAAAATGGTTTTTAATGTCTTTATGGCATCAATTGGATTTCGACGGAATAACGCACTATGGATATAATCTAATTCATTAAAGTGTTCACGGATGAGAAAGTTAATTTCTGAATCATTCATCAGATTGGGGCGATACAATAATTTCAATTCAGATTTAAATTCATCGATCACAGACTGAGCAAAGGAATGAAATGTGGATGCATGAATATTTTCACCATCGGCGCCAATTTTTTCTACCAATTTTTCTTTTAAATGGTCCGCCGCTTTCACTGAAAAAGTGAGGGCCAAGATAGAGGATGGTTCCACATTCAGTTCAGAAATGAGAAATGCCATCCGTTGAACAATTGTGGTGGTTTTACCCGTTCCCGCGCCTGCCAATATGAGCAATGGTCCAGAAGGATGTTCTTTGGCTTTTAGTTGTTGAGCGTTAAGTTGCATACTTAAACGGTTTGATTGTTGAGATTCTACACCTTATCATGAAGAAATATTAAGAAATTAAAGATTATCAGGGAAATAAAAAAGCCCAGCAATGCTGGGCTTTTTTTAAAATCTATACTAATCAAATATTATTTAATAAGCATGAGTTTCTGTGTTTGCGTTTCTGATTGGGTAGAAACCGTCACAAAATAAATACCACTGGGTTGATCTGCAGCATTCCAAATTACATTATGGAATCCTTTGCTAAACTGACCTTGAGCCAATACAGCCATTTCACGACCTGCAATATCATACACCGTCACGTTCACATCCGCATCATCAGATAGTCCAAACTCAATATTTGTGCTTGGGTTAAATGGATTTGGATATGCCTCATTTAACACAATGGTTGATGGAAATACTACATTCTCCATCACGCCAACTGTATAGAGCTCATTATTAGTCCATACCGGAAGATTTCCAGAAAGAACAAAGGTTTCACCAGTGGTTTCACGAATAACCTTAAATGTAGGTGTTTCACCGTTTTCAAGATAACCCGCAGTTGCAATATGACTATCATAACCCATTACCGGGATGTCAGTGTATGCGCCATTCCATTCACGGGCACCCACTAATACATTACCATTATAGGCCATTACCCAATCACCATTTTGAATAGGTTCACCATCTAATACAATATCTTCTACAAAGTAGAATGCTTGTTGTGTAGATTGATCGAAGTCAACGCCAATCGGTGATTTTTGAATTTCTACCGGAATTGATGATCGTATCAATCCATCTGGAATATTAAAACTAAATGATGCATCCGCACTCATCTTCATCCAATATCCTTTTGTACCTTGGAATGCAGTTAAACTACCCACCCAACCCAAAACAGGGTTTGGACTTGCAGCCACACCTTCACCAATAATACCCGTAACGAAACCTTCCATATCATCTGGAAGACCCTCCGCAATACCCACTGAACCTTCATATGGGAATGAGATTAAATTCGCACCAGAATGGAGGTTATATTCCAGGCTTGGATCAAGGGGAGTTGCATCTTCAACCATTAATGTTGCGTCTGCATTTACTTTCACCCAATATCCTGATGTTTCTTCGAATTCAGATAGACTACCTACCCAACCCAAAACAGGGTTTGGACTGGCAGCCACACCTTCACCAATTACACCGGTAACAATACCTTCTAATGAAGCCATAATATTACCCACTGAACGGTCATCTGGTAATGCATATAAACTAATTAAGTTTGCACCGCCATGAAGATCAATTTCAACGGCTGTAAAGGGATCACCACATTCTTCTAAACCAGTATTACCACCTACACAAACGTCACAATCATCATGGTAAGCTGAACCGAAGCAATCACCATTACAATCTTGCTCTGTATTGCCACCACCACATACGCCACAATCATCTACTTCAGCGGTACCAAAACATTCACCTGAACAATCTTGGTCAGCATTGCCACCATTACAAACACCACAGTCATCTAATAATGCAGAACCGCCGCAGTCACCCGCGCAATCTTCAACATTTCCATCACAATCACAGGCTCCATCAGCTATGCCTTCACCACCACAATCGCCGCATTCATCAACCACTGCATCTCCAAAGCAATCACCATTACAATCTTGATCTATATTACCACCACTACATACCCCACAATCATCTGTGTCATTGGTAGCACAATCTGGTTCATCATCATCATCATTGGGTACATAACCATCTTCAATACTACAGGATGATATGGATGCATCCGAATCACCAAGTCCATCACCATCGGAATCTTCATACCATATAGAGGCTCCAGGACCATTACATATTCCACATTCATCCTCTGATGAGTTTCCACCACATTCACCCATGCAATCTACTTCGATTGCACAGTTGCCTACACAATCATAATTCTCTTCAGAATAACTACAGCTATCATCTCCAATAGTGGCATCGGGTACATAGTTACAGGCTTCATCATCAACACAGCCTGTACAGGAGGAGTTATCTCCACCACATACACCACAGTCATCATTAACCAATTCACTGTTATCATTTGACCAATTACCATCACAACCCTGCTCACAAGAGATATCACCTGCATCTACACATTCACCACAGGCATCAATCCAAGCAGTACCACCATCTACACCATTACAGTCTGAAGCACAGGCTTCATCTCCAGTATTACCACCCACACAGCTATCACAACCATCTGTATATGCAGAGCCATTAATATCACCACTACAATCGGTACATGATGCGTTATCTCCACCACATACGCCACAGTCATCATTTTGTGAACTACCTCCACATTCACCCATACAATCATAACCACCATCTGCAACACAGTTGCCGTCACAATCAAAACCATTATCAGGTCCACCACCACCACAAAGATCACATTCATCAGTATCATTGGTGGCACAATTTGGTTCTACATCAATATCATTGGGTACATAACCGGATGGTACATTATCAGAGCAAAATGAGACACCATCTCCAAATCCAAGATTATCACTATCTGCATCTACATACCAATCTATCATACCCGGACCACCACAAAGACCACATGCATCCATAGAATATTCTGATTCAAGGCCTGTTTCTCCACCCACACATTCTCCACAATCATCAAGGAAAGAAAATCCACCTAAGTCACCATTACAATCTTCTACTAAGATACAAGTAGCAAAAATACCAAAACTATCAACATCAGCGATACATTCTCCATCCGTACATGTGGCGCCATCTACAATAGCCCATTCAGTATCATTAGCATCTTCAAGATAACAAAGAAATTCGCCATCTCTGTTATTACGAGAATCATCATAAGAAATGCTAATTTCTACGGGCTCTTCAAATACAATATCAAATGGAGTGAAAGCAGTCATCTCCTCTACTTCAAAACCAGTGGCATTATCCACTTCTTCAGAGAGTTCTTCGGTTACATCACCCACTGAAATATTTTCAGATTCACTCATGGCTCCAGCAGGAATATCTACTCCAGCAGCATCAGATGTAACAACACCACCATCAGCGCCAACGAATACAGAACAACCACCAAGGGTTAAGTTTACAGTATCATAACCTGGAGAGGTTATATTACCTGAGGTAAAACAAAATTCTCCTAAACCGTCGGTGAATGTTAAAATAGTCAATAAACTAGAACCATCATCAATATCACCTGAAGCTGAAAAACTATTTGAGCTTACAGATACAGTCATATTATCAGTGGAACCACCAGAGGCACCTGTTATGGTTGCACCTGATAATGAAAATGAAATCTCGCTTAAATCTTTATCTGAACTTCCAAATACTTCTATAGTGCCATTTACTGCATCAATACTTCCAAAAGACAGACCCACCTCAGGTGGATAATCGCAATCACCATTTGAATGGGTTGCATTTGAATCATAGTTTAGCGCTGATGTATCTAAACATCCATAAACTGGATATTCACAGCTTCCATCTGATAATGTGGCTTCCATATCATAGTTTAGAGCCAATGAGTCTATACAGCCGGAACATGATGAATTATCACCACCACATTCGCCACACTCATCTAAAATAGCACTGCCACCACATTCACCTGAACAGTCTATATCGACTATACAGTCACCATCACAATCAAAATTCTCTGCAGGCAGGGTACCAGCACAATCACATGCACCATCTGCTATTCCATCACCATTACATACGCCGCACTCATCTAAAACAGCACTGCCACCACATTCACCTGAACAATCTATATCAACTAGACAGTCACCATCACAATCAAAATTCTCTGCAGGTACGGTACCAGCACAGTCACATGCACCATCTGCTATTCCATCACCACCACATTCGCCACACTCATCTACAACTGCACTGCCACCACATTCGCCTGAACAGTCGGTATAATTTGCACTACAATCTGGATATTCATCTGAACAATTAGCAACCATATCCGCTGTTTCTGATGGAGTATGATAAGTGAAATTCAATGCTCCACCGATATCATCGGAGAAAACTAAATTCGATAAACTTGTAGGAGTACCACTAATAGATAAATTAGTTAAAGTACCACAATCTGGACCAATCAAAGTACCAGTTAATGAAAATCCAATAACAGTAGTTCCAGACGTAGAAACCATAAATCCAGAAGCAGCAGCATCTCCACCAGAAGCACTACTTGCGGTAGCACCATCTAAACTAAACTGAAAGCCACCGATTGCATCAACAGCGTTATATAAGACAGAACCATCAGAAGTAACAAAGACACTATTTCCTGAAAGATCACAACCATCAGTAACATCACGACCACCTTCTACACATTCAATTGTTTCTGTACCTGGATTACCAAGACCATCACCATCTGTATCTTCACAAAGCGTAATCTCGTATGCACTACCACCACACTCTCCCGAACAATCTATATCAACTAGACAGTCACCATCACAATCAAAATTCTCTGCAGGTACGGTACCAGCACAGTCACATGCACCATCTGCTATTCCATCACCACCACATTCGCCACACTCATCTACAA
>JABHHG010000238.1 GCA_018671635.1 Fidelibacterota bacterium
ATCACCAGATGATATGACATTAGAGATTGCAGTAAAACTTATTGCTGAGAAAAAAGCCAAAGGCCCTACCAAAAAGTTTAGGAAGAAGAAAGCCAAGTAGTAATTCGGAATTGGGAATTCGAAAATTGTAAAAACAAAATTCATCTCAATCAAATTGTTTCTAACCACTTCTATTTAACTTTATTTTCTCTCACGTCAATACTGACGTAAATTTTCCCTTCTAATTTTTCAATAAAAATTTATTTTAGGACATAAAATGTCAAAAGAACAAAATTCGTTGATGGATAAAATTGTATCCTTATCAAAACAACGGGGATTCATATTCCAAAGTAGTGAAATTTATGGTGGCTTAAAATCTGCTTACGATTACGGTCCACTGGGCGTAGAGTTAAAACGTAATATAATGAACGAATGGTGGCGCTCCATGGTTCATGAGCGTGAAGATGTAACGGGAATCGACGCGTCAATTGTAATGCATCCTAAAGTTTGGCATGCGTCTGGCCACTTGTCTGGATTTTCTGACCCCCTCGTAGATTGCCTAATTAGTAAAGAACGATTCCGCGCAGACAAGGCTCCTCAACCCAAAGCTGGAGATGAACTCCCAATTACTTGTGTAGATAAAGGCCAAGCAAAAACCTACCATGAGGCTATCCAAAAACGATTCGAAATTGAGCTCCGTCGAAATGGAAAAGTATTAGATGGCCTTCGCGTAATTGATGAAAAAACATTTGGTTTTTTTGAAACGGATAGTGATGTTGCCACTGCCACCTTTCCATATGCGGGATATGTAGGGCCAACATTTGGATGTCCATTTTTAAGTGAAGAACGCCAATTTAATCTAATGTTCAGAACTCAGCTCGGTCCCGTTGATGTATTAAATCGAATTTCCAAATTCATGGAAGATAACCGAGATGCGAACAGTAAAGCTATCCGTGAGGGTGTGGATAGTATTGTGAAAGAATCTGCCGTGTACCTCCGACCTGAAACTGCACAGGCAATGTTTGTTCAATTTTTAAACTGTCAGCAATCCATGTCAATGAAAGTACCTTTTGGCATTGCGCAAATGGGTAAAAGTTTCAGAAATGAAATCACTACGGAGCATTTTATTTTCCGATCATGTGAATTTGAACAAATGGAAATGGAGTTTTTTGTCGAGCCCGGCACCCAACGTGAATGGTTAGATTATTGGCGAGATAAACGTTTGGAGTGGTGGAAATCTTTTGCCAATCATCCAGAAAAATTTATGTATCGCGAACATGATGCTGATGAACTTGCACACTATGCAGATGCATGTTATGATATCGAATATGAATATCCGTGGGGTTATGATGAATTAGAAGGGGTGGCTAGCCGTACTGATTATGATTTGAAAAAACATGCGGAACATTCGGGGGCTAAACTGAGCTATTTTGATCAACAAAAAGAAGACCCTGAAACGGGTAAAATGGGATGGCGATATACTCCGTATGTAATTGAACCTGCGGCTGGGG
Organism: Fidelibacterota bacterium; assembly: GCA_018671635.1. GTDB lineage: Bacteria > Fidelibacterota > Marinisomatia > SCGC-AAA003-L08 > D37C17 > JABHHG01. The sequence goes on from JABHHG010000238.1 coordinate 1,491, forward strand.
CAACGCGTGGACTTTTAGTTTACCTCCTTGATGCCTATCATGAGGAAACGGTAAAAGATGCAAAAGGCAATGATTCTACTCGTGTGGTCATGAAACTACATCCACGATTGGCCCCAATAAAAGCGGCTATTTTACCCCTTGTGAAAAAAGAAGGCCTCCCTGAAATTGCACGAGAAATTGTGTCAGACTTTTTCAAGGCAGGCATCAATGTTAAATATGATGAAAATCACGCCATCGGCAAACGATATCGCCGACATGATGAAGCGGGGACTCCATATTGTATTACCGTTGACGGCCAAACCAAAGAAGATGGTACGGTGACGATTCGAGACAGAGACACTATGGCACAAGAACGGATTCCGGCAAAAGAGGCATTGCGTATTGTTCAAGATCGACTTGTAAATAGTTAATGGAAAATAGTTTTCGAATTTCAAATGATATAGCATCTGCCGAAACCCTAACGTCTAATTTTTATACTGATGATGATGTTTTTGAATCGTCAAAAGAAACTATCTTTGCCCGTTCGTGGCAACTCATTACCCATACCAAAAATCTTAAAAAACATAATCAATTTCCGTTTACGTTTTTAGATGGATTTATGAATGAGCCGTTAGTACTCACTCAACAAAATGATGAGATTAACTGTTTTTCTAATGTGTGTACCCATCGTGCACATTTAGTTTGTTTAGAAAGCTGTGATAGTTCAATCTTGCGGTGTCGATACCATGGCCGTACCTTTGAGTTAGATGGCACAATGAAAGCCATGCCCGGTTTTGAAAATGTAAAAAACTTCCCCTCACAAAAAGATAATTTGGATTCCATATCTACTTTAATTTGGAAAGATTTTATATTTGTGTCATTGAATAATAAAGTAGATATAAATTCTGTTTTGGCAGATGCAGACCATCGATTACAAGGGTATGAGTTTGACAAACTGGTTTTTGATAAGACTCAGTCCACAGAATACATTATTGACTCTCATTGGGCACTCTACTGCGAAAATTATTTAGAAGAATTCCATATCCCCTTTGTGCATAAGGGACTAACCAAAGATATAATTTTAGATGAATACCAAACCATACTTTTAGAAAATGGAGTCCTACAGACGGCAATATGTAGTGATGGTGAAGATGCAATTTCACTGAGTGATTCAGCACCCGATTCAGACAAAAAAATGTATGCCTATTATTATTGGATTTTCCCTAATCTCATGCTCAATTTTTATGCCTGGGGACTTTCTATAAATATTATTGAACCCCTTGAAAAAAGTAAAACACGTATAAAATATTTGACCTACACGCTCCCCCATAAAAAACAGCCCAATACGGATGGCACTGATGTGGGTACCATTGAAATGGAAGACCAAGCCGTAGTTCAATCAGTGCATCAAGGGATTAATTCTCGCTATTATGAAACGGGTAGATATTCAGCAAAATATGAAACTGGGGTTCACCATTTTCATAAAATAATCACAAAATCACTCTAAATTAATAAAAACTAAAATTTATTTTTTCTTGACAAACACAATTTTTTTAACTATTTTTAAAATTATTATTTTATTTGAACAAACTCTCCGTAGATTTATATCTTAACATTCAATTAAAGGAGATTAAATGTATTTAATTAAAAAATTAACTTTTATTACAGCAATAAT
>JABHHG010000232.1 GCA_018671635.1 Fidelibacterota bacterium
AACCACATCTTCACCTTGGGCATTTGCTAACCATTCACCATAAAATTGATTTTCTCCAGTGGCGGGATTTCGAGTAAATGCAACACCCGTTGCAGAGCCTTCACCCATATTTCCAAAAACCATGGTTTGAACATTTACAGCTGTGCCCCAGTTACTGGGTATATTTTCAATTCGGCGATACGCTACGGCTCTTTTACCGTTCCATGATTTGAATACAGCAGTTATAGCACCCCAAAGTTGAGTAGTGGGATCATCCGGAAACACTTCTCCCAATATATCCTTTACACATTCTTTATATAACTCAGAGATTTTTTTTAAATCTTCGGCGGTAAGGTCTATGTCTTCTGAATAATTGTGGGTAGATTTATAGTTTGTTAAAATTAATTCAAGTTGCTCTCGAATACCTTTTCCGTTTGTAGGTGTTAAGCCTTGAGCTTTTTCCATAACTACATCAGAATACATGGTAATTAATCGTCGATAGGCATCATATACAAACCGTTCATCACCCGATTGTTGAATAAGTCCGGGGAGGGTTTTACTTGTCAATCCCACATTTAAAACGGTTTCCATCATTCCGGGCATAGATTGACGGGCGCCAGATCGTACTGAAACCAGTAATGGATTTGAAGTAGAACCAAATTTTTGGTTCATTGCAGTATCAATCTTTAATAAAGATTCTGTAAGTTGTTTTTTTAATTTTGATGGAAATTCACCATTTTCCATATAATGGGTACACACTTCAGTGGTGATTGTAAATCCAGGTGGAACCGGAATTCCAAGACGAGTCATTTCAGCTAAATTAGCACCTTTACCACCCAATAAATCTTTTTGATGCACTGCACCATCCGCTTGGCCATCGCCAAAATAATACACAAATTTCATGAAACCTCAATAAGATTGAATTTGATTTTGCTGTACGAAGAGGTCATAAATTAGCAATTTGACGAAGAAATTCCTCATTTTTTATTAATAATATGTTGAAATGGATGAAGATAAATCTCATAAATTCATGGGTATGTCATTCAAAATCTTTATCATTTTTACCCTAAGTTTTCTTGTGAATGGATGCGGAATTAAACCGAATCCCAATCAACTCAATTTGTATTTGCCAGGTGACCCTAAGAGCATAGACCCTGCCTATGCAACGGATGTAAGGACAGGTCAATTATGTGCATTATTATATGATAATTTAGTACGATTTGGCAAGGGTTCAGAGCTTCTACCTGGGTTAGCCCAAAATTGGGAAATTTCACCGGATGGCCTAAAATATAAATTTCAATTAAGAGACTCGGTATTTTTTCAGAATGGGAAAATATTTGAATGTTCAGATGTAAAAAAATCATTTGAAAGAATTTTGGATCCTCAAACCAATTCTCATAGAAAATGGTTATTCAAAAAAGTTATGGGTTCATCAGAATTTATTTCAGGAAAAGTAGATTCTGTATTGGGGTTTTCTTGTGTGGATGCAAATAATTTTAACATTAAGTTAAATCAACCGTTTGCGCCATTTATAGGATTTTTAGCTATGGCTTCGGCATCTATAATTCATGAAACTGAAACAGATGAAATGGTTGGTACGGGACCATGGAAACTAAAAGAATGGATTCACGATGGTCATATTTTATTTGATAGAAATGAATGTTATTTCGATGGTGTTCCAAAATTAGAATCTCTTAAAATTAGAATTTTATCTGAAGCCCTGCCTCGAACGGCTGAATTTGTTACTGGTTATTTAGATATTATGGAAGTACCCGAATCTGAGTTTACACTGTGGATAAATGATCCAAAATGGGCACCAAATATTAAATATCAAAATGATCTTAGTATTCACTATTTGGGATTAAACTGTTCTCGACCTCCATTTGATAATGTATTGGTTCGTCAAGCGGTAAATTATGCTATCGATGTACAACGAATTATTGATAAAGTAAAAAATGGGAATGCCACCGCTGCTTCAGGACCTATACCTCCCGGATTAATTGAGCCATATCCAAAACTGAAATATGATTTTGACCCTCAATTAGCGAAAGAATTATTAAAAGAAGCCGGCTTTAAAGATGGTCTTGAAGTTGAATTGTGGCAAAGCCAATCGTCAGAATTATTATATGTTACGGAAGCTATTCAAGCGCAATTAGAGGTTGTGGGTGTTCATGTAAAAATTATCCGAAACGATTGGAATTTATATAGTCAAGCAGTTTCAGAAGGTGTGCCGGATATGTATTATCGGTCGTGGTATGCAGATTATCCACATGCAGAAAACTTTTTAGCCCCACTGTTTGAATCTGAGGTAAGTCAAAAACGATGGACACGATATTCTAAAAATGAAGTAGATGCATTAATCCAAAAAATTCAATCCACATCCAATGAAGAAGAGCAACAAAAATACATCCAAAATGCAAATTTAATTCTAATAGACGATGCGCCATGGGTTTATCTTTGGCATACACGGACCGCCCATATTTCTCAACCAAATTTAAAAGGATGGTCGTCCAGTTTAATGTTTAATGCAGAAAAATATACACGGGTAACAAAGGAATGATTACCTTAATAATTAGACGAATTTTGCAAGGAATACCCGTTATTTTGGGAGTGATGACTATTTCATTTTTGTTGATGAATGTAGCGCCGGGTGACCCTGTTCGAGCCATGGTGGGTGACTACTATGATGATATCACCGTAGAATCTTTAAGAGAAGAATTGGGGTTAAATGAATCTTTGGGAGTGCAATATATAAATTTCATTTCTAATGTGTGTAGCGGTGATTTGGGTAAATCTTTCATGACCCAAAGATTAGTGCTTGACGATTTAAAACAGAAAGTCCCATTTACACTTCAGCTGGCATTGGGGGCCATGTTGATTGCGGTACCATTTGGCATTTTATTGGGCGTGTTCGCAGCCATCAATAGGGGAAAATTAATTGATAGAATTTTGATTGTAGTTTCTTTGGCAGGCGTTTCTGCCCCTGTTTTTTGGATTGCACTATTACTCATACTTATTGTGGGGATTCATCTTCAATGGTTGCCACCTACCGGATTTGGTGGAATTAAATTTCTCATCTTACCAGCTATTGCATTAGGCACAAGGTCAATGACCATGCTTGCCCGAACATCCCGCGCTTATATGTTGGATGTCTTACAGGAAGACTATATCCGCACCGCCATTGCGAAAGGTTTATCTCAACGTATTGTATTATTTAAACATGGATTACGTAATGTTCTTATTCCGCTAATAACCATTATTGCCGCAGATTTCGGTAGCTATCTTTCGGGGGCGGTGTTGACAGAGTCCATTTTTGGATGGCCCGGCGTGGGTCGGTTTGCCTTAAATGCGATTATGAAAAGAGACTTCCCTGTGATTCAGGGGAGTGTATTATTTATGGCCCTCATTTTTGTAGTGATAAATATTATTGTGGATATTTGCTATGCGTGGTCAGATCCACGGGTACGAGAAACATTGATTCATGAGTAAAATATTTAATACGTTATTAAAAGATAGACCCTCTCAATTGGGACTCATATTACTTTTCATTCTATTAATTACGGCCAGTTTATCTGGATTTATAAATACGGAGAATATTCAAAGTTTAGATCATCGATTATTGCCTTCTGGGGAATCAAAACATCTGCTGGGGACGGACCATTTTGGCAGAGATATTTTACTTCGTATTGTTGTGGGGGCAGGCATTTCTTTAAAAGTGGGATTGTTAGCAAGCTCCATTTCATTAATAATGGGAATTCTTCTAGGATTAATAGCCGGTTATTTTGGGAAATGGGTGGATACCCTCATTATGCGGTTCACAGATATCATGATGGCATTTCCGGTTTTACTATTTTTAATTGCCATCTCGGCCACATTTGAACCGGGCATCAATACGGCCATGATTGCCATTGGTGCAGTGAGCTGGCCTCCCATGGCACGACTCATGCGAAGTCAAGTGTTAATGTTAAAATCCAGAGAGTTCATTTCTTCTGCAGAAGCATTGGGATTTTCACATTCACGGATTTTATTTTTTCACATTCTACCAAACTGTTTAGCGCCTATAATTGTAACCTTTACTTTGGGAATTTCTGGCGCCATTATGGCGGAGGCGAGTTTATCATTTTTAGGATTAGGCGTTCAACCGCCCACACCCAGTTGGGGGTCTATGATAAATGAGGGGAAAGATTTTTTACGTATTGCCCCCGGCATTTCCGTGTACCCGGGGATTGCCATTGCCATTACCGTGCTGGCATTTAATTTAGTAGGAGAAGGCTTGCGAGATGCATTAGATGTAAAACTGGAAAAGTGATGAATTTTTACGATTCCCACATTGTTAAACATGCCAAAGTCTCAGTAAATTTTACTACACTCTAGATAAGGAATTTACCATTGAAAATTGACAGAATGAACAAAGGCAGTTGGGGAAAAATCAGAGCATTTTTTGATCTTAGAACCGAAGAAGGTTTTACCATGAAAGGCTTCAAATTAGTTGAAGGCATTAACGGATTATTCGTTGGCTTTCCCAGTCAAAAGGGTAGTGATGATGAATATCGTGATACTATTTGGGCTGAACGTGAGCTAAAAGATCAAGTGACACAAATGGCGGTGAAAGTATATGGTCAAGATATTATGACACCCGCTCCCGGTTCTCAAGCGCCGACTTCCACATCAGAATCCAATATGAATAGTGGGTTTACACCACCCATGCCATCAAACGAAGATGTATCCACGGTAGAACCTTTTTCTGACGAAGATATCCCCTTTTAGTTGAAGTCAATTTTGTGGGTAGGAATGGGCGGCTTTATTGGCGCTTCGTTGCGCTATATCTCTAGTTTAGGGTTGGATAAACTCTACCCCTCTCCATTTCCATCCAGTACATTTCTCATTAATTTTTTAGGATGCTTACTCTTGGGGTTATTAATGAATATGGGAATTACAAATACTGAGTCTTGGCCTGCAAAAGAGTTTTTGACCATCGGTATCTTGGGTGGATTCACCACCTTTTCAACTTTTGGTATGGAGTCATTTCGACTCATGGAAACAGGACAATTAGTGACAGCATTATTCTATATAGTGGGTAGTGTAATTGCAGGAATTTTTGGAATTTGGTTGAGTCAGTTTTTAGCCAAACAAATTTAATTCAGGAGAATCAATGAACTGGTTAACAACATTTATGAACTCGTCTATTGGGAAGAAATTCACCATGGGGACTTCGGGTTTATTATTATGTCTATTTATTGCGCAGCATTTGGTGGGCAATATGATGCTTTTTGGTGGAGAAGCATTATTTAATTCGTATGTGGCAACATTGAGCGCCTTTAAACCATTGGTTCGAATTATTGAGGTTATAATTTCCATCATTTTTCTCTCTCATATTATTAGTGGGATTCGTCTAACCTTAGATAATAAGCGTGCAAATTCTTCTTCATATAATGTGAATACAGGCTCTGAAACCAGTAGTTTTTCTTCGCGAACCATGGCGATTACTGGCAGTGTGGTTTTCATATTTGTGATAATGCATCTCTCTACAATTTGGTATCGATTTCAGTTAGTTCATGGAAGCGGTAGTTATTATGATATTATATTGGGTGATGCGGTTGGTTTTGGGAATCCTATTTATGCAGCTTTTTATGTGGTGGCTATGATATTAATGGGTGTTCATCTCAAGCATGGATTTCAATCTGCATTTCAAACATTTGGTGTTTCAGATAGTCGATATAAAGGTTTGATTGAAAAGATGAGCATGATATTTTGGTTAGTAATCCCTGCAGGATTTACATGGATTGCCCTGTGGTTTGGCTTTATTGCGGAGGCTATATAATGGCTTTTAATTCTAATATACCCGAAGGTCCATTAAAAGATAAATGGACAGACCATCTTTTCAATATGAAATTGGTAAATCCTTCCAATAAACGAAAATATAAAATTATTGTGGTGGGTACGGGTCTTGCCGGTGGTTCTGCTGCTGCAACACTTGCAGAATTAGGCTATAATGTAGAGGCCTTTTCGTATCATGAATCTCCACGTCGGGCCCATAGTATTGCGGCACAAGGTGGAATCAATGCGGCAAAAAATTACCCTAATGATGGTGATTCTATTTATCGTTTATTTTACGACACCATTAAAGGTGGAGACTATCGTGCCCGTGAAGCAAATGTTCATCGGTTGGCAGAAATCAGTAATAATATTATTGATCAATGTGTGGCACAAGGGGTTCCTTTTGCACGTGAATATGGTGGTTTGTTAGATAATCGTTCATTTGGTGGCGCGCAAGTTTCCCGAACATTTTATGCCCGTGGACAGACTGGACAACAGTTGTTATTAGGAGCATATTCTGCGTTAACTCGTCAAATGAAAACGGGAAATGTTAAATTTCACCCTCGCCATGAAATGTTAGATTTGGTAATGGTTGATGATAAAGCACGTGGAATTATCACCCGAAATTTAGAAACAGGTGAAATTAAGTCCCATGCTGCCGATGCTGTAATTTTAGCCACTGGTGGTTATGGAAATGTTTTCTATCTATCCACAAATGCCATGGCAAGTAATGCCACAGCCGCATGGAGAGCCCACAGAAAAGGGGCATATTTTGCTAATCCTTGTTTTACACAAATTCACCCAACTTGTATTCCAGTTTCCAGTGAGCATCAATCCAAGCTCACATTAATGAGTGAAAGTTTGCGTAATGATGGTCGTGTGTGGGTACCTAAAGAAAAGGGTGATAAGCGTAAGGCAAGTGAAATACCTGAAAATGAAAGAGATTATTATCTAGAAAGAATGTACCCATCATTTGGAAATTTAGTTCCCCGTGATGTTGCATCTCGTCGTGCTAAAAATATGTGTGATGCTGGCCATGGCGTAGGCGAAACAGGCTTGGCTGTTTATCTTGATTTTAGTGATGTGATTAGCCGTAACGGACAAGAATGGGTTGCTGAGAAATATGGTAACTTATTTGATATGTATAAGCAAATTACGGGTGAAAATCCGTACGAAGGTCCAATGATGATTTACCCTGCAGTACATTATACCATGGGTGGTTTATGGGTGGATTATAACTTGATGTCATCCATTGAAGGGCTACATGTGTTGGGAGAGGCTAACTTTTCTGATCATGGCGCAAATCGTTTAGGTGCCAGTGCGTTGATGCAAGGGTTGGCTGACGGTTATTTTGTAATTCCATATACCATTGGTAATTATTTAGCATCAAATAAATTGGTGGATATTGATACTAATCATCCTGCATTTAAAGATGCCGAAGATAAACTCAAAGAATCAAATGATAAACTATTTGCCATAAAAGGCAGTCGTACTGTTGATGATTTCCATAAAGAATTAGGGAAGATAATGTGGGAATATGTGGGCATGGCACGAAACAAAGAAGGTTTAGAAAAAGCCTTAGTTGAGATTCCCAAACTGCGTAAAGAATTTTGGAAAGATGTAAAAATTCCAGGAAGCGAAACTGAGTTAAATCCTGAATTAGAAAAAGCTGGCCGGTTGGCCGACTTTTTAGAATTGGGTGAACTGATGGCACGAGATGCATTGAATCGTGAAGAGTCCTGTGGAGGTCATTTTAGACAAGAATTTCAAACTGAAGAGAATGAGGCTAAACGAAATGATGCCGATTTCACCTTTGCTGCTGCATGGGAGTATAAAGGTGAAAATCAAACGCCAGAACTCCATAAAGAAGACCTCAATTTTGAACATGTTAAACTCACCACAAGGAGTTATAAATAATGCAGATTAATTTAAAAGTGTGGCGTCAAGAAAATAGGCAAGCAATTGGTGGATATAAAAATTATTCTGTATCAGATGTTTCGGAGCACATGTCATTTTTTGAAATGCTGGACAAATTAAATAATGAATTAGTCCGAAAGGGTGAAGATCCCATTGCCTTTGATCACGATTGCCGTGAAGGAATTTGTGGTTCTTGTGGCGTAACCATTAATGGTCGTGCACACGGCCCACTACGTGGCGTAACCTCTTGTCAGTTACATATGCGAAGTTTTAAAGATGGCGATACATTAGTTGTTGAGCCATGGCGGGCCGCATCTTTTCCAGTGATTAAGGATCTGGTGGTTGATCGTAAGTCATTTGATCGAATTATGGAATCGGGGGGTTATGTGTCTATCAATACAGGCGGAACTCCTGATGCAAATGCTATACCAATTCCCAAAATAGACGCAGACGCAGCTTTTGATTCTGCCACATGTATAGGATGTGGTGCATGCGTAGCAATTTGTAAAAACTCAGCTGCCATGTTATTTGTAGGTGCAAAAGTTACCCAGTTTACCAAACTTCCTCAGGGAAAGGTTGAGCGCAGAGAACGTGTAAAAAATATGGTTGCTCAAATGGACGCTGAAGGATTTGGTAGTTGTACTAATACAGGTGCGTGTGAGGCTGAATGCCCTAAAGAAATTTCGCTCACAAATATTGCCACTTTAAATAAAGAGTATCTTAAAGCAAGCCTTTGTTAGACATATTAATTTTTAAGTAATAAAAAAGGCGATATATTTCTATCGCCTTTTTTTGTAACGTTAATTTATGTAAAAATTAATTTGTTAATGAGAACACAACAGGTACGGTTTGATAAACTCCAACTTTTTTATCACGTTGTTGTGCAGGATACCATTTTGATCGTTTCACGGCAGTAACAGCCGCTTCATCTAAGCCCGTATTTGGCATTCCTTTCGTAACGAATACTTGAGAAACATTTCCCTTTATATCAATAAAAAATTGAACATACACCGTGCCTTCGATTCCCGCTTCTTGTGCAATATCAGGATATATTGGCCTAATAGGTACTCGTGGTTTGGGTGGTTTATCAAATGGAATAAATTTGAATTTTGGTGCATCTTGTGGTGGCGGTGCGCCCCAAGGTTCAAATTCATCAAAGTCTGTATCTTCGATTGTAATATCATCATCAAAAAATTCATCTTCAGATGCGACCGGTACAGAAGGTCTTGCAGGCGGTTCGGGAATTTTTATTTGCTCAGTTTGTGGAATATCAAATGATTCAATTTCTTCAATGATAGTATAATCCATCTTTTCAGATTCACCTAAAAATCGGGGAAAAATGTAAAACATGAATGAAATTCCCAAAATAACACCGATGGTTACTTCACGAATTCGAACGGGATAATGTTCTAATAATGGATCAACGCGCATCATTATGGAGTCTCCGTCAAGGCGGCATAACTCAATTTCAATGCATTCGCTTCACGCAATTGTGTATGGATATCTGAAATCAGTTTCATGGTTGCATTTTCATCTGATTTTAAAGACACAGTAATTTTTGGATCAGCAACCATGCGCTCATACATAATACTTGAAAGACCATTCATCGCAATAATTCTATCATTAACTGAAATTAGTCCATCTTTTGTGGCCCAGATGTACGCAGTATGGCGTTTACTTTCAAGTTTTTCAATCATCTGTGCGCGAGGCATAAGCACATCTAAGCCTTCAAATTCACGCATAACTGTGGTTACCATGAAAAATACAAGAAGCATGAAAATAATATCAGGCATTGATGCGGTTGATACTTCTTTACTTGTATGGGTTTTTCTTACAATTTTCATTTAAAAACTCGGTGGATTCGCGATTGAAATTTTTTGAGCTTTTGCAGATTTTAGTTGATCCAATACTTTAATATACACTTGGTACTTTGTTCGGGGGTGTGTTTGTAATGAAAAAATCACTTTACTATTTTGAGAAATACGTCTTTCTGCAATATTCTTAATATCTTTCAATCTTGTAGGCTTATCATCTAAGAGAACTTTACCAGATTCATTCACAAGGATATTTACGATATTAATTTTATTCACTTCCATTTCATTACCTTCAGAAGGTAAAACAAGGCTAATACCCTTATCCATAGAAATAGTGGTGGTTACCAAAAAGAATACCAACAACAAGAAGGCAATATCCGCCATGGATGACGAATTAATTTCTTGTAAATCTCTGCGTTTCTTTTCAATCATAACAGATTAATTAATAAGCTCTACTTATTGTTGAAATGGTCAGTAATGCTATTGATAACTAAAGAGGTACTCTTTTGTAAGGTAATCACTTGATTATCAATAATGTACATAACTGTGTTTTGAAGGAGTTGAAGAATCAATGCAACTACAAGTCCGAATGCAGTGGTCAATAGGGCAACTGAAATACCACCCGCTACGACGGCAGGAGAAATATCATTGGCCATTTTGATATCATTAAAGGCTTCGATCATACCCCATACCGTTCCCAAAAATCCAAACATGGGCGCAATGGCAATACTTAAAGAAATCCATGTCATATTCTTTTCGAGAGATGACATTTCCAGGCTACCGGCTTGATCTAATGATTTTTCAGCTTCTGAAACGCCTCTATCTGCACGCGATAAAGCGCCTGCACATAAGTTAGCAACTGGACCAACAAAACCTTCACAGTTAGCCTTGGCAGTTTCAATGCCATCACTTAAAATAGTGTCTGAAATTGATTCCGCAAAAGAAAGGTCTGTAGCCATTCCTTTTAATAAATGGTAGATTCGCTCAATCACAAATGCTAATCCGAAAATAAACACTATAAGGATCGGCCACATGAAGCCACCACCATCTAAAAATAATTGTACCATAATTATCCCCTATTTACTTTAATTATTATAAAATTTTAAAACGTTGAATTTTAGCTTGAAAAACGAAGAGAAATTTAATGCTATCATCTGTAGAAAAATGAGTTATTTTTGACTAATTAAACTTTTGGCGTCATCAAAGTGATTCAATGCCTCTTGTGCAATCTCATCATTTTCGAGCAATACCTTATACATTGATGATTTCCCCCAGATAGCATTAGCTAATTGTGCTTTAATCCGATTACCTATTGTTGACCAATTTTCAATTAGCTCATCCTTCTCAAACTCAAGTTCTTTATTATTCAACCATTTGAAAAAGAGTTTTTGCTTACGCTTGTCCATCATAAAGTTTGCCTGAAATTTCTCGAATGTAGAATATGTATTTATTACATCAGATTTTAATTCATCGGCATAATTAAAAATTAGTCGATCTTTATGGGTGAGTAAGTTTCGAGTACTTTCAGAAAAATCTAAATCTAATTTAACATGATAATCAGGTGTAATTCCACCCCCCCCAAAAACATCACGACCTTGTTTGGTTTTGAATATGGGTCGTGCTGCCAATGTTGAATCGGATGCCTCTCGGTCTTCATCCACTAAATCACTATAGTAGTCTTCGATTCCGTTGTCAAAGGAGCGTTGAATTAATCGGCCAGAAGGTGTGTAGTATTGCGCAATAGTAATGCGTGCAGCGGAGCCATCATTAAGTGGATATTGCCTCTGAACTAATCCTTTACCAAAACTGGTTTCACCTACTACAATACCACGGTCTAAATCTTGGAATGCGCCTGAAACAATTTCACTGGCACTTGCTGATCCGCGATTAATTAATACCACTACAGGATAATCTTTATCTTTTCGACTCTTTCGAGCATAGTAAACATCATTAGAATTTGGGATTCTTCCTTTAGTAAAGAGAATGGTATCTCGCGAATCCACAAACATATCCACAATTTGAATGGCTTGATCCATCATGCCACCACCATTATTGCGTAAATCTAACATCACTTCTTTCATGCCTTCTTGTTCTAATTCATAGAGAGAAGTTGCAATTTCTTCCGCAGTGGATCGGGCAAATCGATTCACTTTAATATATCCAACTTCATCATTAATCATGAAGGATGCCAACACTGAATGAATGGGAATTTTAGCTCTAGTTAGGGTTACCGAAAAATCATCAGTTCCACTTCGGCGAATAGTGACTTCAACTTGTGAACCTTTGGGACCACGCAATTTTTCGAATACATCTTTCTGAGTGATTTTATAGGCGGATTCATCATTGATTCTCACAATTTTATCACCAGATTGTAATCCGGCTTCAGAAGAGGGTGTTTCTGGGATGGGCGATATAACGGTTATATAACCATCCATAATATTAAATTCAATACCGATACCTTCAAATTCAGCATCAAACTGTTCTTGAATGGACTCAAATTGGTCTTCAGTGATATATGTAGAATGAGGGTCAAGTTTATCCAATAGTCCAACGATAGCACCATTAAGGATTTCTTCCATCTCTACTTCTTCCACGTAGTTTTCATTGACTAAGCGAATGATTTGGGTGAGTGTCTTTAATTTTTTGAAATGGTCTTTTGCCCCAGAATTGAATCCATAAACCAACACGAGAGCCATTGTTGCCAAAATTACATATTTTAATTGTTTCATCGTTCTGAAAGTTACCTCATTTTCATGATAAGTATAAACTATTGATTCAACGTCCATTTGTTCCAAAATAGCATGGAAAAATTAGAAATATTACTTTCAATCATTTTCAGTTACATGTAGTTTACTGGCTTAATCTATGAAAGAAAACTCCGAAATAAAATTCAAATTTAAAGACCGCATCTATGTGAAGGGTGCCCGCGAGCACAATCTAAAAAATATAGATGTAGAAATCCCTCGCAATAAATTAGTGGTGATTACAGGGCTTTCAGGTTCGGGAAAATCTTCGTTGGCATTTGATACTATTTATGCAGAGGGACAGCGACGATATGTAGAATCCCTCTCTGCTTATGCACGACAATTTTTGGGTTTGATGGAAAAACCAGATGTAGATTATATTGAGGGTTTATCTCCAGCAATATCAATTGAGCAAAAATCCACAAGTCGGAATCCCCGTTCTACCGTGGGAACAATCACCGAAATTTATGATTACCTCCGTTTATTATATGCCCGTATTGGGGAGCAAGAATGCTATTCCTGTGGCGGTGCGGTACAACGACAAACCGTTCAACAAATTGTAGATAGAATTTTAACATTTAAGGACGGTACTAAATATCAATTATTGGCACCGGTAGTCCGTAGCCGTAAAGGTGAATTTAAGGATGTACTAAAGTCTATCGCAAAAGAGGGATTTGTTCGGGTTCGCATTGATGGTGAAACCATGGATCTCTCAGATAAAATAAAATTAAAGAAAACCAAGAAGCATAATATTGAAGTTTTGGTGGATCGATTAGTGTCGAAGGCATCCATTAAAGACCGACTGACAGGGTCTGTTGAGTTGGCGCTAAAGGTGGGAAATGGTCTCATTATTGTAGATGAAATTGGTAATGGTGAACATTTATTTAGTGAGCACTTCTCTTGTCCAAAATGCGAAATATCTTTTGAAGAATTACAACCTCGTGGATTTTCGTTTAATTCCCCATTTGGTGCATGTACTACGTGTGATGGTTTGGGTACGCACATGTCCATCGATGAAGAATTGGTAGTTCCTGATTCTAAGTTAAGTTTGATTCATGGATGTATTAAACCCATTGGCGAACAACCGCGTGGCAGTTGGTATGGTGCAATTTTAAAAAGTTTATCAAAACATTATGGTTTCAATTTTACTACTCCGTGGAGAAAACTAGACCCTAAAATCCAGAAGATATTATTATATGGCACCAAACCGGGTGAAAAATTCACTATGGAGTACCAATCTGATACCTTTTCTGGTACATCGAACCGTATCTTTGAAGGGGTAATTCCCAACCTCCATCGTCGATATACCCAAACTAAATCTGGACAAATGCGAGATTGGATAGAGAAATTCATGACCATTCAATCATGCCCCGATTGTAAAGGTGCTCGCTTAAAAAAATCAAGTTTGGCTGTATTTATTGGCGGAAAAAATATTGTAGAGGTAACCAATGAAACAGTGGGTAATCTTCATAATTTTTTTAATGTATTAGAATTAAGCCCCCGACAAGTAGAAATATCATCACAAATTAACAAAGAGATTAAAGCCCGATTAGGATTTTTAGTAAATGTGGGATTAGACTATCTCACTTTGAGTAGGTCGTCCGGTACATTATCAGGGGGTGAAGCCCAACGAATTCGGTTGGCCACTCAAATCGGTTCTCAATTGGTGGGCGTGCTTTATATATTAGATGAACCTTCAATTGGATTACACCAACGAGATAACAACCGCCTCATTTCGACGCTCCAACATTTGCGGGATTTAGGTAATACGGTTATTGTTGTAGAGCATGATGAAGCCACTATGAAAGCAGCCGATTGGATTTTAGACATGGGACCCAAAGCGGGAATCCATGGAGGTGAAGTGATTGCACAGGGAACGTTCGATCAAATATCCAAAAATTCTAAATCCACTACGGGTCATTATTTGAGTGGAAAAAAATCCATTTATTATAGTGATACCCGTCGAAAAGGAGATGGTAAAGCGTTACAACTTTTTGGTGCGCGGGGAAATAATTTGAAGAAGATAAATCTGTCACTTCCATTGGGCAAATTTATTTGTGTTACGGGCGTATCAGGATCTGGAAAATCTACGCTTATCAATCAAACATTATATCCAATTCTTTCTCGAGAATATCATTCCAGCATGAAAAAGGCATTGGCGTACGAAAAAACTGAGGGCCTCCTATATTTAGATAAAGTGATTGATATAAATCAGTCGCCTATTGGTCGAACCCCTCGTTCGAATCCCGCAACATATACCGGGCTATTTACACACATCCGTGATTTATTTAGTCAATTGCCAGAAGCCAAAATAAGAGGTTATAAACCGGGACGATTCTCATTTAACGTGAAGGGTGGTCGGTGTGAGGTATGTCAAGGCGTGGGACTCATTAAAATTGAGATGCACTTTTTGGCGGATATGTATGTTCAATGTGAAGACTGCAAAGGGCATCGATATAATCGTGAGACCTTAGAAATTACCTATCGGGGTAAGAATGTATATGATGTGTTAGACATGACCATCGAAGAAGCATTAAAATTCTTTGAACATCATAAAATGATACATCGTAAGCTGATTACCTTATCAAATGTGGGACTAGGATATATTAGGTTGGGGCAACAGGCCACCACATTATCAGGAGGCGAATCGCAACGGGTTAAATTGGCATCTGAATTATCTCGTTCGGGTACAGGTCGCACCTTATATATTTTAGATGAACCTACCACGGGTCTTCATTTTGAAGATGTAAAAATGTTGTTGGATGTCTTGCAAGGTTTGGTGGACAAAGGCAATACGGTGGTTGTAATCGAACATAATTTAGATGTAATCAAGTCATCCGATTGGATTATAGATTTAGGCCCTGAAGGCGGTGAAGGTGGTGGGCTTATTATTGCAGAAGGAACTCCTGAAGAAGTGGCAACCGTTAAAAAATCATTCACAGGTCAATTCTTAAAAGAAATTTTGTAGCTCCGCGCAGGGATTAGGGGTTGGGTTTCAGGTTTTAGTAAAGCTACTTATGACAAACTATGACCATTTATGACATTTCATATTTTTATCTAACTATCTAATCTCCAACATCTAAGTGTCTAGTCTCTAATAATTTTATCACGCCACCATTTTACTACTTAACCTTTTCACTAATTCTACTATTATTCAAACTTTAACCGAATTCCCACTGGGCGATGATCAGAAATTAGATTTTCATATTCCGCCCAACTAGAGAAATAGTTTTCGGCTAAAATGGTATATGTGGTATCATGATTATTAAAGAGTTCATTAGTGATGAGAATATGATCTAAATGACTAGGCCATATAGGGTAAGACCAGCTTGTAGATGAGCCATTGGCGATATCTGTATCAGCGAATTTATAATTTTCATCATCATTGATAAACGTCCAAAATACATTACTATTTTGAGGTTCTTGTACTTCATCATTTAAATCACCAAGTACAATAACCTTATCATTAGCTAAATAAGTAGCTATATAATTTTCAAGTTTTGTACATGCATCTCGTCTTCTATCTTCATTTTCACTTCCACTCTTAGCTTTAAAATGATTATTTATGATATAAACTTGCTTATCATTCCATTCTACTTCCAGAATTAATGGAGGGCGAGGAAAAGCATACCAGTCATCTTGAAATATTTCATATTCATTAATAAAATTTATTATAGTACTGTTGTAAATAAAGGCAAGGTTAAGATTATAAGAAGCAGAATTTGATTTAAATCCCATCCACCCATCTAATGAATTCACTAAAATAGCAAATTCTGATTGACTTTCAATTTCTTGTAGAGCAACAATATCCGCATCTAATTCTATGATGACTTGAGATAAGTATTCTACGGTCAAATATGATTTTGGGAATTCTTCTATATTCCATGTGATAATATCAAGGGTTTCATCCTTACCAAATTGTAAAGTAGATGGAGGTGGTTGCGTGAAGGTATTCTCTGCACATCCATAGAAAAGAAGCAGGAGGCTCATGATAAGATGGGTTGAGGTCATGGTCAAAATTATTGGTTTATATAGATGCAAATCAAGGAGGAATGCGCAAAACCCTTGTAAATTATCCGCCTGTTCGAAAGCTGAATTAGG
>JABHHG010000234.1 GCA_018671635.1 Fidelibacterota bacterium
ACATCTTGAATGGATAAATTCATATTTTTATCACCATCAGGGAAAATTCGGAAGGTGGAAATTTTATCGGCTAAAAATTGAGCATCTGCTTCTGAATCATCTTTTGCCACTCCCAGTAATATGAGGTAGCCAAGGTCAATTTTGCTGATGACCTCATCGCCCACCGCCACGGATGCCGACTTAACTCGTTGGACCACCGCAATCATATTATGATTAAGAGCTTATCCATACATTTGAGTCCCCAAAACTATTGCGTAATTTTTTCACAAATTCTTGGGCAGAGGTAACTCTCATCCGACTGGCACGGACACGTTGAGAATTTCCACGAGAGGTGATTAAATGGATGACCAAATGACATTGGCCTTTATGGGTTCCGGCCAATTCTTTTAATTCTTCGATTAGTGCTTCATTGGCAGAAGGATGTGGAAATCGTACATTCACTGCACGACTCATTTTATGACGGACTTGATCTAATGGGAAAAAATCCGCGCCAATAAATTTGAGCACATCCGAATCATCGGCTCTATTTGAGGGAGATCCAATAATGAAAACTTTTGAATCCACCACCAACTGGCTTCGGTATTTTTCATAAGATTCATTGAAAACAAAAATCTCTGACTTACCTTGCATTCCATCTACACTCACTATTGCCCATGGACGATTCTTTTTATCAAACCGCTGATTCACATTGGTGATGATACCGCCAATTTTAATTTTCTCTGGTAGTTTATTAGGCAAATCTACCATGTCCACATTGCTAAATTCTTTCAAGTCATCATAGAATTTTTCTAATGGATCACCGGACAAATAGAATCCAATTAAATCTTTTTCGCGAGTCAAACAATCTTCTGGAGACCACTCATTTATAGATGGCAACACGGGCATGGGCACACCTTCGGTTAGCCCCTCTCCACCACCAAATAAACTGGCTTGCGAAGAATTTTTTTCCTCAACATATTTTTGACCATATTTTACGGCGGTATCAATCACTTCAAACTGTTGGGCTCGATGCCCCTCTAATCCATCACAAGCCCCTACTTGAACCAAGCTTTCTAAAACTTTTCGATTAACATTACCTTCAAATTTGCACAAATCAAAAATGGATTTATATTCTCCATTAGTATCTCGTTGTTGCGCAATAATCTGTGCAGCTTTTGTACCCACATTTTTTACCGCCGATAATCCATAGGCAACTTGCCCTGATTTAGTGGGCCTAAATTCTGCATACGAACTATTCACATCAGGTGGAAGAACCTCAATGCCCATGGCACGAGTTTCATGAATCAGCTTCACCACATCATCCGTCTTATCAATGACAGAGGTCATATTTGCTGACATAAATTCTGCGGGGTAAAATGCTTTCAACCATGCAGTTTGATAGGCAACAATGGCATAGGCGGTGGAGTGACTTTTGTTGAATCCATATTGTGCGAATTTTTCTAAGAGTTCAAATATTTCAACGGCTCGTTTCTTGTCAATATCTTGCTTGACTGCACCATCTACAAAATCAATTTTAAAGGTGGCCATAAGTGAGGCTTTTTTCTTACCCATTGCTCGACGCATCATATCACCCTGCGCCAAAGTGAATCCACCAATCACTTGACTGATTTGCATCACTTGTTCCTGATACACAATGATTCCATTGGTCTCTTTTAGGATGGGCTCTAATTTTGGATGCATGAAATCAACTTTAGACTCACCATGCTTCCGTGCAATAAATTCGGGGATATTTGCCATTGGCCCCGGTCGATACAAGGCATTCATGGCAATTAAATCTTCTATGCATGTGGGTTTGAGTTGCTTTAAATATTCTTGCATCCCTGCCGATTCAAACTGGAAAATCCCCACCGTACGACCTTGCGCAAATAATTCAAATACTTCTGGAACGGTTAAGTCAATTTTCTCAATATCAATATCTTCGCCATGATGTTGCTTTATCATAGCACAAGCTTTATCAATAACGGTGAGATTTCGAAGTCCCAAGAAATCTAATTTGAGTAAGCCTAAATCTTCAAGGCCTGTCATTTCAACTTGGGTGGCCACATCTCCTGTTGAAGGTTGTTTGTATAATGGCACATAATCGGTGAGTGGCCCAGGCGAAATTACCACGCCTGCCGCATGGGTAGAGGCATGACGATGCATCCCTTCTAACACTTTTGAATACTCTATCAATTCTTTATGGATGTCATCAATCTCACCCACTTTGGCCAACTCGGGATTTTTCTTCTCCGCCTGTTTCAATGTAATACCAATTTCATCGGGAACCATTTTGGCGATTCGATCAACCTCACCATACGGAAGCCCCAACACCCGCCCCACATCACGAAGTGATGATTTAGCCTTCATGGTTCCAAAGGTAATAATTTGTGCCACCGAATCATGGCCGTACATATCTTTAATATAATGGATAACTTTCTCACGGCCTTCCACGCAAAAATCAATATCAATATCAGGCATGGTTACCCGATCCGGATTCAAGAATCGTTCAAAAAGTAGATTATATTTGATGGGGTCAACATTGGTAATGCCAGTACAATATGCCACAATAGATCCAGCCGCAGAACCACGTCCAGGGCCAACGGGAATTTGACTATCTTTGGCATATTTCACAAAATCTTGTGTGATGAGAAAGTAACCCGCGAAGCCCATTTTCTTGATAACATTCAACTCAAAGTCTAAACGTTGCTGAATTTCTGGAGTGAGAATAGGGTATCGTTCTTTCATCCCCAAATTACAAATGATACGCAAATAATCGTCACCATTATCTGTGCCCGCCGCTTCGGGGATAGGAAATTTCGGCAAATGGTACGTCCCCATGGGGATGTCCACTTTACATTGTTCGGCAATCCGTAACGTATTTTCTAACGCTTCTGGCGTATCCTTAAATATTTTGAACATCTCATCGGCGGACTTTATATAAAACTGTCGGGGCTCATAGCGATGTCGATTGGGGTCATTTCGGTCTTTACTGGTGCCCAAACAAAACAGCACATCATGGGCCTCCCAATGCTCCTCCATGCAATAGTGATTATCATTGGTTGCCACTAAGGGGAGGTCTAATTCTTTCGCCACTTTTTTCAGAATATCATGGGATGCCAACTCTTCTGGAATATTATGATTCTGCATCTCAATATAAAAACGATCAGGGAAAATCTCAGAATATTCTATGGCGGATTTCTTACAATTCTCGTAATCACCTTGTGCCGCAAAACGAGTTAGCTCTCCGGCTAAACATGCAGATGTGGCAATTAATCCCTCATTATATTGACGGAGCAAATCTTTGTCTACGCGAGGCTTATAATAGAATCCATCAAGATAACCAATAGAGACCAACTTCATCAGGTTTTTGTAACCCGTTTCGTTCTGGCAGAGTAATACTAAATGATGATATCCCCAGGCATTTCCACCTTTGTTTGTAACCCGTTCATTATGCTTTCCTGCGGAGACATAAATTTCACATCCCAATATAGAATTGATGCCTGATTTCTGCGCCTCTTTATAAAAGGGAATCATAGAAAATAGATTGCCATGCTCGGTTACGGCAATGGTATCCATGCCCAAATCATCAACACGATCGCACATCATTTGTACAGATTGTGCCGCATCCTGAAGTGAAAAATCAGTATGGTTATGGAGGTGAACGAAATCAGCCATGTAAAGTAAGTCTTATTTTAGAGTGATGAGCAAAGGATGGTCACCATCCCACCCAAAGTGATCCATTTTGTTGCTCGGGAAATCATCGCACAACCGGAAGAAGTGGGGTTCTTCCAGAGGAAAAATATACTGAGAATCAAGGGGATTTCCACAGCAAAAAGGAGGGTCATTGCATAGATATTTCCATACAAATTATGGTAATAGGGAATCCACCAAAGCACACAAAATATGATGATGAGTAGATATGCCAAATAGAGTGATTTCTCCACGCCAAATATTACGGGGAATGTCCGTACTCCATCTAATTTATCCCCCTCAATATCTTCAATATCCTTCACTAATTCACGAATAAAGGTGAGTCCAAATGCCAACCACGCCGGCACCCACATGGTGGAAACTGTACCGGTAAATGCGGCCTCTGAAAAGAGAAATACCATCCCCAATACTGCCGCCACTGCCATATTGCCAATAAGGGGAATTCGTTTATAAAGGGGCGTGTATAAAACCAATGTAGGCAAGACTACCACCAAGGCAATTTCGATGGCCAATTCAGGTAAATTGAATACCATATAAATGCCGGCAAAGTAGAGGGCCACCATATACACCAATGCGGCCCATACTGAAATTTCTCCCGATGGCAAGGGGCGATGGGGTTGATTCTTTCTGTCGATATTTATATCGAATATGTCATTGAGAATATTAGACGCCCCGGCAAAAGTAACTACCACAATAACCGCATTAATAATGGTGGCTGTCTGATTCAGACTTTGGGTGAGATAGGCCGCAATAATTACGGATAATGCTGAAAATATTAAATTCAGCGGTCGTAAAATATTAATATATGAAAAAAATGGGTTCATGACTGGGGTGAATTTAGGGGGAAATTTTGAATTACACATTTCAATTGTGTGAAACCTCCAACATTTTATACCTTAATACCTTCAATCAAGGTGGATAAATGGATAATACTCAAAAGAAAATAGAAACAGAAAAAGATTCTCATTTTAAAGCACTTGAAAATATGTACTTGGCCGCACCCATAAATGAGTTTTATCGCCCACATATTCGTATTTCAGATGCGGAGGCAAGCATTGAGATTGAGGTAACCGAAAAGCTCTTTCATTCTGCTGAGGCGGTGCATGGTTCGGTATATTTTAAAATGTTAGATGATGCTGCATTTTTTGCGGCCAATTCATTGGAGAAAGAATATTTTGTATTAACCATTTCATTCACCACCTACCTTACGCGCCCAATTTCCTCAGGAATAATTCGTTCGGAAGGTCGTGTAGTTAATCGTAATAAATCCCAGTTTATTGTAGAAGCCATTGCGTATAATTCAGAGGACAAAGAAATTGGGCGAGGTAATGGAATCTTTGTTTGTGGGAAATTACCATTAAAAGATGCACGTGGATTTAATTCATAAAATAGCATTTTTAGAAACCACATTTGTGTCGATTCATTTAAATATAGAGATTATACATGAAGTTATTATTAATATTAATCATGGGTGTAAGCAACACCCTCTTTTGTAAAGATAGGACTCATATTTCAGAGATGAATATTAATGTTCAAAACGTAAACATTTATGTTAAAGAATCGGGTGGAATTATTAATGAAAAATTAATGATTCGAATTGGAGTAAATAATCATGAAAAATATTCCAAATTTGAACATGTGGAAGCTATGGATTTTACCGGTAAAAAAATGCGAGGGATGTTAGACGTTTTACCAGACGGTATAGAGTCTGATAAAGATTTAGAATTTTGGGTGAATACCTGTATTAATTTTGCAAATACTCTACCTCCAAAGGAAAAATAAGAGATGACCTTTATCATATCTAAGTATCTCATCACCGCTTTTATAATCGTATTTGTTTCTGAAATTGCTAAGCGGAGTGACAAATTGGGCGCACTAATTTCGTCTCTCCCTTTGGTCACAATTTTGGTAATGATATGGCTCTACATAGAGAATCAATCTACAGAAAAGATTGCCAATCATGCCTATTACACTTTTTTGTATGTGATTCCCACTTTACCTATGTTTTTAGTCATCCCGTATTTACTTTCCAAGGGCTATACTTTTTCAATGGCACTGGGGATTAGTATTGTAACTACGTTCTTCTGCTATATTCTCACCGCTTACATTGCCAAATTCTTTGGTGTGGATTTAATTCCATAATTTCAAACATGAAAATTTCTCCTAATAATTGTTCATCTTGTGGAGGTGAATTCATTTGCGAAGCCAAAAATAGTGATAATTGCTGGTGCATAAAATTGCCTGCTGTTATGCCAATGGATTCCCAGCAAAATTGTGAATGTCCCAATTGTTTATCTAAATCTATTGCCAAAAGGCTTCAAGTCTATTTTTCAGAAAATAAATTATCAGATGTACTGCAATTTGCTGAGAAGTATAAGGATAAAAGCATCCACGAACATATTGATTATACAATTGAAAATGGCAATTATGTATTCACAGAATGGTACCATTTAAAACGTGGTGAATGTTGTGATAATGGATGTCGTGCATGTCCATTTGTGGCTGATTAATTAAAGGATTTCTATATGAAAAATTCACCTAAAAATATCATTTCAATTTATTATAATTCATGGGTCATTAATGATAAACCCAGTGCTCGTGAACAGTTATCAGATGATCTACTATTTAGAAGTCCAAATGATAGCTTTGATTCTGCAGATGCATTCATGGATGCGTGTTGGCAATTCTCTGAATACTTTACCAAATTCAACTTGCTTCACCAAGTCTATGAAGACAATAAGGCCTACATTATATACCCTATGGATAAAATTTATATTGGTGAATTCATCAAATTCAAGGATGGTAAAATTTCTGAAATCTATGTAAGTTTTAATCCTACACTATAGAATAACACATTTTACATTCCCCTCTCATTTTATCCTCTTCTCAATGTAAATTTGCCACTATCTCATCAAGGAAATTATGGAAAAGAAAATAAGAATAGTAATGGCAAAGCCCGGTTTAGATGGTCATGACCGTGGTATAAAAATTTTAGCGCGGGCCTATAGAGATGCGGGGATGGAAGTAATTTATCTGGGACTCCGACAAACCCCTGAAATGATTGTAAGTGCGGCAATTCAAGAGGATGCAGATGTTATTGCGCTCTCCGTTTTAAGTGGCGCCCATATGACCATTTTCAAAAAAGTCAAAAAAATGATGAATAATGAAGGCCTTGATGATGTGCTTCTAACTGGAGGTGGGATTATTCCTGAAGTGGATATGAAAACCTTAGCAGATGAAGGGGTTGGAAAATTATTTGGCCCTGGAACATCAGTAAACGAAACCATCACTTATATTACGGATTGGGTAAATGAGTACCGTGGATAAAACTCAAATTTTAAATGAAATGCGTGAACAGGCTAAACTTGGCGGCGGTGAAGCACGCATCCAAAAACAGCATGACAAAGGTAAGCTCACGGCCAGAGAGCGTGTTGATATACTTGTGGATAAAAATTCTTTTGTTGAAATGGATATGTTTGTATCTCATCGCTGTAATGACTTTGGCATGGAAGAACAAAAGTTTCTCACCGACGGAGTTATCACAGGATATGGAACCATTGATGGCCGTAAAGTAATGGTGTTCTCTCAAGATTTCACTATCTTCGGAGGCTCCCTCTCAGAAACTTTTGCGCAAAAAATTTGTAAGGTGATGGACATGGCCTTAAAACTTGGAATCCCTGTAATTGGGTTGAATGATTCGGGAGGTGCACGCATCCAAGAAGGCGTAGTGAGTTTAGCAGGCTATGCTGATATTTTCCTCAAAAATACAATGGCCTCCGGGGTTATTCCACAAATTTCAGCTGTGCTTGGACCCTGTGCTGGCGGTGCAGTTTACTCCCCTGCAATTACTGATTTTATTTTTATGGCTAAGGGTACAAGCCATATGTTTGTGACAGGACCTAATGTTGTAAAGACGGTTACTCACGAAAATGTTACCATGGAAGATTTAGGTGGAGCCAGCGCACATGGAGAAAAATCTGGCGTTGCACACTTTACTTGTGAAAATGAAGTGGAAGTGCTTCAGAACATTCGAAAGCTTCTTTCATACATCCCCTTAAATAATTTAGATGAAGTACCTTTTTATACTGAATCACCTGAACCCATTTCCACTGATTTAGATACAATAATTCCTGAAAATCCAAACAAGCCTTATGATATGCATAATGTAATTGAGGGCATTGTAGATGGTGATTCATTCTTTGAAGTACATGCTGAATATGCTCAAAATATCATTGTGGGCTTTTCTCGAATTGGGGGGCATTCAATTGGTGTTGTAGCCAATCAACCTGCCCATCTTGCCGGTGTTTTAGATATTGATTCATCCATTAAGGCCGCTCGATTTGTTAGGTTTTGTGATGCATTTAATATTCCATTGGTCACATTTGAGGATGTACCTGGATTCTTGCCCGGTACCGATCAAGAGTGGCGAGGCATCATCAAGCATGGAGCTAAATTACTCTACGCATTTGCAGAGGCCACGGTTCCTAAACTAACTGTTATTACCCGAAAAGCATATGGTGGTGCCTATGATGTTATGTCATCAAAGCATATTGGTGGGGATATTAATTTGGCATGGCCTACCGCAGAAATTGCAGTGATGGGACCAAAAGGTGCCGTTGAAATAGTATGGAAAAAAGAATTAGCGAATGCAGATAATCCAGAAGAAAAAATGGAAGAATTACAAAATAATTATCGAGCTAAATTTGCAAATCCATATGTGGCTGCAGAACGTGGATATATTGACGATGTGATTCACCCCCAGGAAACACGTGGGAGACTCATTTCAGGCTTAGAATTATTAGCCACAAAAGTGAGTTCAAACCCTAAAAAGAAACATGGAAATATTCCACTGTAATGAGTGAAACAGTAATAGATATAAACAATATTTCTGAATTAGAGCATGCATTTGCAGAAGATTTTGGCACACCCGTATTTCCAGTTCTGGCAAATCATTATCTAAAAAATAAAGAAATGAAACGCTCACGAAAAGTGTGTGAACTTGGTTTAGAACATAACCCTCATAATTCCGATGGAAAATTTATTTTAGCCAAACTCAATTTATACGAAAATAAGTTGATGAATGGTGAGCAACTATTAAAACAAGTTGTGGATGAAAATCCGGTGCATATTAATGGATTGCGAATTCTCATCGAAGTGATGCGATCATTAAATAGAAGTCCCAATTCTATAAAAATATATATCCAAAAAATATTACATATTCTTCCTGATGATGAAGATTCACTAACACTTTTAGCATTAATTGACAATTCATCTGAGTTAGCGGTAGAAACTTCCCCACCTGTTGCTCCAGATAAAAAAAATAAATCTACATCATCATCCAAAATGAGTACTCCAAAAAAAGAAACTCAAACAAAATCAGTTGTGAGCCCACCTGAATATAGAGTGTTTGATGTGGGTATGGGTATGGCAACCTTTACCATGGTGGCTGTGCTTAAATCACAGAAAAATTATCGACAAGCTTTGGCGGTTTTGGGTAGACTTGAAGAAAAAGGGGTTGATGTAAAGCGTATTACTACAGAACGTGCTGAGCTTGAAAAATTATTATCAGCTGAATAACTATCTTCAAATTACTCTCCATTTGTAGTTTATGAATAATCAAAAACCTTTCGATATTTCTGAATTTAAAAATACCATTTATAGTGATCCACAACGATATGATGATGAGTATTGGTGGAAAACAGATGATATGGAGTTCTGGAAAAAAATCCTTGAAATGGCACCTGGGAAAAAGGTTCTAGAACTTGCTGCTGGGACTGCTCGATTAGCCATACCTCTTATTCGTGAAGGGGCCAAATATACTGGCATAGAAATATCCCCTGAGTTCTGCAAACAGGCTGAAAAAAAACTTTCACATCATAAAATGGATGCAATGTTTATTCAAGGTGATATCCGTGAATTAGATTTAAATGAAACCTTCGACCTTATCTTTATTGGATTTAATTCATTTCTTCACCTCCTAAAAGATGATGATGCAGAGGCATGCCTAAAATGTGTGAAAAAACATATGCACAAAGATACACTTTTTGTAATCGATATTTTCGTTCCCAACCCTTTGTTTCTATATAGGCCTGAAACTCGCTTCCCTGTTATGGAGTATATTGATTCATTAACTGGAGAGTTAACGAAAGTAGAGGAGATTAGTGTGTATGATTCAGATTCTGGAATTAATAAAATTACCTGGTTTTATAATACGCCTTCTCAAACGGATGACAAAATCTATAACTTTACCATGCGGATGTATTTTCCTGATACAATGAATCGATTACTCATTGATTCGGGATTTACAATACAAAAGATGCTTGGCAAACATGATTTTACAGATTTTCAAGAAGATAGTGAACTTCAAATTTATATTTGTAAGAAATGAATGAGTCGGCTAATAAATTAGCTGAAATTGATTCTCGTTTTACAAGGCTCATTTCTGAGTTTGGATATCCAACTTTTAAGCGAGAAACTAACTATTTTGAAGCCTTACTTAAAAATATAATTTATCAACAATTAAGCGGAAAAGCCGCACAAACCATTTATAACCGATTCCTTAAATTATTTGAAACTGCCAAATATCCCTCCCCTGATCAAATTTTAAATACCCCTATTGAACAATTAAGGGGGGCGGGGTTGTCAAATCAAAAGGTGACCTATATTCTTAATCTCTCAAAAAAATATGTTGATGGGACCCTTCAATTAGATGAACTTGATGAAAAATCTGACAAAGAAGTTTCTGCTCAACTAATTCAAGTGAAAGGAATTGGTCAATGGACTGCAGATATGTTTTTAATGTTTACACTAAACCGTGAAGATATATTTCCTTTAGGTGATTTAGGGGTTAAAAAGGGTGTGGCAGTTATAGAAAATTTACCTGAACTACCTACAGAAAAGCATATGGCAGAAATATCAGAAAAATGGCAACCATACAGAACCATTGCGGCTTGGTACATGTGGAAATTAGTTGATGGTCCTTTTGAATGGTAGAAATTAAAACCATATTTTTTGATCTCTTTGGCGTGTTACTCGGAATTGATCAATCCACAATTATTCATTATGTTGCTCAAAAAATAGACATGCCATATCTCCAAACAAAAGACATTGTAATGGGTGAAGTTTTTATGCGATTAGAGCGAGGGGAAATTGGATTCAAACAATATTTTCAGGACTTACAGTACGCATTACCGGGCGGTGAAAAATTAAATTATGATGAATTTCAATTAAGATGGACAAGTAACAATATAGATGAGCTTCCAGCGGTGGAATGTTTACCAAAATTAAAAGAAAATTATACACTCCATATTATTTCAAATACAAGTGAAGCACATATTTATTCGTTAAAAAAACAATTTAAACTTTTCTCAAATTTTGAAAAAATTATAACATCAGAGTCTGCAAACAGCTCTAAGCCATCTATTGAAATATTTAATTATGCATTAAATAAAACAGGGACAACTTCGGAATCATCAGTATTTATTGATGATATGTATAGTAATATTAGTGCAGCCAAAAATCTCGGCTTTAACTCACACCATTATACGGATTATGAAGAATTTAATAAATTTAT
>JABHHG010000236.1 GCA_018671635.1 Fidelibacterota bacterium
AATATATTTTATTTATATTACTTTTCTTCACTTTGTGTTTTGCTGAGACTATTCTCATCCCAGAAGACTACTCTACCATCCAACAGGGTATTGACGCATCACAAGATGGTGATACTGTACTTGTGGCAGATGGTGATTATATTGAGAATTTAGTATTGAATAAATCAATCGTTCTAGCCAGTAATGCTATTTTTGATGATTTTACTGATTGGGTTACTTATGATAATATGTTCATGCAATGGGTTATTACTAACTCTCATATTGAAAATACCCGTTTGATAGGCAGTGACCCAGAAAATGTAAATTATAGTTCAGTTATGATTATAGCACCAGAATTTGGAAATTGTATTACCCCTGAAGTTATGGGATTTACTTTTATGGGTGGGAATGGCACCTTAGTATCTAGAGTTAATGGACAAGGAGTTCCTGAACAAATACGTTTAGGTGGTGGTATACTTGCAGATATTTCAGACCCGCTAGTTCATTATAATAAATTCAAAGAAAATGGTTCATCACAACTTTATTCAGGTGGGGCGATGCAACTTACAAGTTATGCTGAGGATTGGGACTTTAATGATCGATTCATAAATCATCGCCCAAGATGTAGTGTAAATGAATTTAGAGTCTCTCATAATCTCTACGATAACAACGATGCACAGATTGGTAATTCTATTGCTAATAAATACCATGAGGATTCATTTGATATGAGTGGTAGCATTTTTGATGTGTTCAATTGTAGTGGGGATGAAGGTGATGAAATTTCAGCTGTATGGGTAAAGGTTGAGTCAGATGCTAATGTGAACTATAATGAAAGTCAAGGTAATCTTTGTGCCTTTACTTCTGCAGATGTATATGTTGACCCAAATATTGATCAAGAATGTTTTGAAGATAATTGTGGCTCGATAAGCGATCCGTTTCAAACAATTAATAGAGCCTTAGAAATGATAAGCCCATCGCAATCGAACCCTATTACAATTAATTTAGCAGAGGGAGTATATACGCAAAATAATACTACCCAAATATCACCAGGAGATAATTGCTATGAGCCTACTGGCAATGGCTTTTGCCCTCAAAGTGCCACTGATTGTTTTTATGATTGTAACTACTTTTGTTTAGGTGGATATCAGTCTGGAGTAGATGGTTTTTATTATGATATGATTGGAGATTGGGATTGCGATGAAGGTTCAATAGGAAGTGCGTCGATTATAAATTTTGATTGTGCTGAGTTTGCTTGTGATTATGGTGATTGTGGGAATGATTGTTATGATGATGGTGGTGATGATGGTGGTGATGATTGTGATTGCCCTGATGGTACCTATTGGGATGGAAGTAATTGTTACGTTATCACTTACGATCGCATCATTTATTGTAAGTCAGGATGTATATGCTGGGGATGATGAAACTAAATATTATAATAAATTAAGTATCTCTGTTGACCTTGTATCAGAACATTATGAAGTTAATAAAATAGATTTCCTATTAAAAAATTATGATTTTCATGAAATTAACAAAAAGTATACCACTACTCTAGGAAGAGATAGTGATCCCAAATTAGAATCAGACATCTCAAAAACAACTTTATTATTAAGAAAGCTAGGATGGAGTTTTATAACAGCACCAGGACTTCGATTATGGACAAAGATTTTATATCCAAAATCAACCATTTCTCATTTTGATGTTGAAGGTGCGGTTGCATTTACTATAGATGATGGATTTTGTGGACTTGATAATTCTGAAGGCTGCATGCTTGAAGAAGTTAGAGAACTCCTAAATGAATATGATGCTCATGCGACATTTTTTATTGCAGGCACCCACTGCCAAAATACTCCAATACATGAAGTAAATTCATTAATTGAAGATGGTAATGAAATTGCAAATCATAATATGATGGATTGGAAATATGACAAGTATTCTGTTGAAGATTTTGAATTTGATTTATTGCTATCTAAGAATATACTAACTCGTTACAATCAAAAGTATTCTAAATGGTATAGGGCACCATTTGGAACATTAAGTGATAATATTGAAGATGTGATAGATAAGCACGGAATGATACATGTACTTCCAGATGCATTTGCTCATGATACCTATATTCCTGATCCAAACTGGATTGCCAAGCACATTCTTAAAAAAGTAAAGCCTGGATCTATAATTCTCATTCATATGCCAGAAAAGGGTGTCAGGGAATGGAATTACGAAGCAATAGAATTGACTTTAAAAGGATTAAAAGCAAAGAAATTAAAAGTTTTAAATCTTTCCGAGATTGATGCGCTTAAAAGTAAATAAATACCTGTGGATGACATCTCTTAATCCTAAGGCACAGCTAAAGTATGAGTATGGTGCAGCTAGTGAATATGATTTTAAACTAATTAATCCTGTTTTGGGAGCAGGGGGTCTAAACCCACCTCTCCAATTCTTCCTTGCGAACCCAGTTAGCATATATCTCAGTGGTTTGGATACTCCTTGTTGATGTACAGTCTGAAAACTCTGTTGTATTATTTATAATGAAAGTGATAGTATATAATATGAAAAGAATCCTCACAACAGTACTTATTGGTATAAA
>JABHHG010000138.1 GCA_018671635.1 Fidelibacterota bacterium
AAGGGATTTAGGAAATACAGGAATAGGAGACGAATTACAAACTGAATCAACTATTCAAGTTCAAATAGATGCAATAAACGACCCCCCTGTAAATGAAACAATTTCAGGCTATGAATCACCTCCACTAATCATTGTTGAAGGGGTATTGTTAACTGCAACTTCAGGACATTGGAATGATAATTTAGATACTGATATTAGTTCATCGCCTTCAAATATAACTTATGAATATGAATGGCAAAGAGCTAGTGATGAAAATGGCTCTGAATTGGATAGTCTTTTTACGGCATATGTACCCGAATATACTCTTACAGATATAGATTCACAAAAATATTTAAGAATAAAAATTACGGCTACCGATGATGGAGTCGGACAGCCTTCTCAAGAATCAACCATTGCATATTCAGAATATTATTATGTTGATAATTCAGCCCCATATACAACAAATATAGAAATCGAATCTAAGAATTTAGATGAAGATGGAATATTAATTGTTGATGGATATGAAGAAGGGCTTCTTTATAATTATATAGATGCTGAAGAAGATTCATTAATTGCAGTGATTGCTGTAGACGCTACTCATGGTACATTAATCCTTGATTCATTAGATGGAACTTATAATTATACTCCCTATCCAAATTATAATGGGAGTGATTATTTTGAATTTAAAGTTTTTGATGGATTATTATTTAGTACAGAAAATGGTATTGTAAATTTGAATATAGCTCCATTAAATGATAGACCTTCATTTACTCCAGGTGGAGATATTACGGTGAATGAAGGTAGTGGAATTTATGCAAGCGACTCTAACTCTCCTTGGGCAACAAATATTATTGATGGTGAGTCTTATACTGAAGATGCGCAAACATTAAAATTTATATTATATGATTATAATTCTGAATTATTTGCTGACTCTCTAAAGATAAATTCAGAAACAGGAGCTCTTTCATTTACAATTAATGAGACAGTTGGAAGTACTCTTGTTACCGTAATATTAGAAGATGATGGATTGGATAATGACGAGGGTAATTTTAATTCAAGTGTTCCAATAATTTTTAGCATTAATATTGAAGATATTAATCAAAGTCCATCATTTGATGCAGGTGAGAAAATTACTGTTATAGAAGATTATGGCGAATATTCCCAATCCCAACTATCCGTTACCCCTTGGGCAACAAATATTGTTGATGGTGAGTCTGATACTGAAGATGCGCAAACATTAGAATTCATTATTATAAGCAATAGTGATACAACTTTATTTTCGATACAACCAGTAATTAATGATGATGGAAATTTAAGTTTTACAACAGCTGAAAATAAAAATGGTTTAGCAGAAATTAAAGTGGTTCTAGAAGATGGAGGTGAAGAGGAGTACCCTCATTTCAATACAAGTGCAGAGAAGACACTAATTATTGAATTAATTGCAGTAAACGATGAGCCAGTGTGGCTAAAAGGAAGTGATATTGAAGTTATAGAAGATTTTGAAGGTACTGGGATTTATGCAAGCGACCCTAACTTTCCTTGGGCAACGGAAATTGATGATGGCGATCCTGACACAACCCAAATATTAACTTTTAATTTTATTCATGCCTCAGATTCCAGCCTATTTTCAAGTTTTCCCTCAATAGATGGGAATGGACGACTAACTTTTACCCTTGAAGCGAATAAAAATGGATCTTCATCAATTGAGTTCAATCTCTCTGATACTGGAGGTACAGAAAATAATGGAGTTGATTCTACAATTGTGAATCAGTCTTTTGAAATCATTGTAACTCCGGTAAATGATCCTCCGAGATTTGTATTTGGCACACTCAATCAAGAAATTGTTATTGTTGAAGAGAATGAAGATGAATATACTCAAATAGGAATAGAGGTGACAGAAATAGATGCGACTATTGATGGATTTCAACCAGTTACATATGCATTTGGTGAGAGCATCTATTTAAACCCATCATCAAATCAATTTGAAGCAATTGATGAATCATCTGGTAATACATTTGCAATTTTGAATATTGATGAAAATGAAGGTGAAATTACAATTACTCGTATACCTGATGGGAACGGTAGTGCTATAATTACTGTTACTGCACATGATAATAGTGGAGTTGAGAATGGAGGTGTCGAAGAGTTTGAGCGATCATTTACATTCATAGTGAATGCATTAAATGACCCACCAGCATTTAAGATTGTAGATCCATGGGGTAATACAATAGGAAATGAAGAGATAATAGAATTCTATGAGGATTTTCCAAATTCTTTGATTTCTGGTACTGCTGGTAATTACAATATGGATTTATCTATGGCTCCAGATGATGAAATTGATGAAGAAATCACTTTTTCATGTA
>JABHHG010000156.1 GCA_018671635.1 Fidelibacterota bacterium
AAACATTGAAGGGTATATATATAATTTATCTGGTGAGTTAGTGCATACATTAATTTCCCAGTATCAATCTGCAGGAAATTATTCCATAAAATGGAATGCCACCGGAAAACCCAGCGGCATTTATATCTTTATACTCAAAACAGAATCAGAGGTTAAGTCTCAGAAACTGGTACTTCTAAAGTAATCTAATTTGGAAGAATATCGTCTGGCATTTTAATGTTGGGCATTTTTACTTCCTGCTTTGGTACTTTAATATCACCAAATTTCTTTTCGAATTTAGTAATATTATCCTGTAATGCCATCATGAGAGTTTTGGCATGCATAGGTGCCATAATAATTCGTGATTTCACATTAGACTTTTTCATACCAGGGAGAACTCTAATGAAATCCATAACAAATTCTGCTGGTGAATGCGTAACGACTGCAAAATTAACATACTCACCTTGACCTACAGTGTCATCTAATTCTACTTTAATTTGATGCTGATGTTTCTTTTTCTTTTCGTCCATAAGAATCCCTATTTAGGTTTACTTTCATCATGAATATGTTTACGATTAAATTCTTGCCAATCTTCTTCAATACCATCCCACTCACGAAATTCTTCTTCATCAGTGGTAACTTCTTTTAGATCATGTTTGGCATCCACATATTTAATTCGAGCAGACTTATCTTCATACTCATCAGGATCAGTTTCATCTTCAAGTTCTTTTTCCTCAACGGATTTTTTTACACCTTCACCGTATAGAACTTCATCAAAGAAATCTACTTCAACCAATCCATGCATTATTAAATATTCAATAAATGCCAAAAATTTCTTTTGTTTTAAATTTGTTTTGCAATGTGGGCATATCAGTTCTTTATGAAGAATATCTTCATCAACTGGGGTGGTACATGCCGGGCATATTAGTCCTTCAAAAGTCATTTATTACTCCTCTATTCTGGGGAGAAAATATACTTTTAGCATAAATTATAGGCAAGAACTAAAAATAACTAATTTAACTGGGAATACAGATTCTTAAGGAATTTACGCTCTGCGCTAGTTAATTCCATATTTCTGCGAGACTTAACCCGTTCACAGGTTTCGATAAATTTATCAAAATCAGTCTGATTTTCACCACCTCCCCATGAAAAAGATTCAATATACTTGGGTTGGAAATCAGAACCAAAAACATTGGCGCCCAATCCCACCACCGTACCCGAATTAAACATGGTTGAAATACCCGATTTTGAATAATCTCCTATCAATACACCAAGAAATTGCTGCATTGTATTTATCTCTAAATCTTTACTCAGATTAATTCTGATGGTACTATAATTATTTTTCAAGTCACTATTATTGGTATTGGCACCTATATTAACCCATTCGCCAATATATGAATGGCCTAAGAATCCATCATGCTGCTTATTGCTATAGGCATGAATTATTACATCCTCAACTTCACCACCCACTTTGCACGTAGTACCAATGGCAATATTACCTCTCAGCTTGGCACCCGGATTTATTTTACTATTTTTACCGATGTAAACGGGACCTTGTACCAATGCACCAATATCAACCACAACATTTTCATCAATTATTATTGGCCCTTTTGATGCATCTAAAATTACCCCCGCAGATATTTTTGCAGTATCATGAATGAATACATTATCAACAGTATCATAAATAACGGATTGATGAATGATTCCGCCTCGATTAGAAATAAACGCGTCCGCATCTTGAAGTAGTACATCATGTTGCGCAAAAATGGTATCCCAGAGATAACTAAAATGACGCGCGGAAATATCTAATGTTACCTGAATTGCAGATTTTACACGATTTGTAAACTCTGATAGTGGAGTTTCGTCCTCCAAACTCATGGCAATTAGGATTCCATCTCGAGAATAATTCTGATGAGGATTTATTTTATCTAATGTTTCGCGGTCCCATAATGTGGCGCCATTAAGGTAAAGTCCCTTTGGAATAATATCTGGGTTTACCACATACTCGGGGTAGCGTTCCCGTATGATTGCACAAAGTTCAGGTTGAACAATAAGGCTCAATTTATCATCTTCATTCATCAACCATTTTACGCGCTCTATATTTGTAAAGGCTCCACATCTTACCTCAAAGGATGCGTGGTTTATGGTAAATGGCGCTAAATTGTCTTTTTGGTAATCTTCAAATAGAATGTAATTCATGAATTCTCTAACATTAATTGAACTTTTTGGTATCCATTTTCAGCAATCCCTGACTTTGAAACATCTAATTGGATATTATAAAATAAATCAGAAAATCGAGATTTAAATCCCACTTTCATTTTTGCAGGAATCAAACTGAGGATGCGTGATGCATCTAAATAAAAATTTGTATTCAAATCTATAACCATATCAAAATCACTTAGTTTCAACACATTTACAATTGAATCTTCACTTTTAATCTTTCCGGGATTTTTAGGATCAGAGATGAGGATAATCGTTTCACCTCTTCGGATATGAAAGAGGGGTTTAAATGTATCTTTAATCAAAAATGTATAATGATTATCACTCTGATTTTCGCTTCCCAAACGTCTAAACGAAAATGCAGCTACTCTAAAAGAAGGTTCATCAAAAGGGAACATTAATAATATTCGCTTTGCATCATGACCTTCAGATTCAAGATCCACTTGTGGAATCTGCTTTTGAATCTGACCCATAATAGAATAATAGAATATTTTGGTGCGTAATTTGAATAGTTTAAAATTCATAATCGTGGATAATTTACGACCTTGTTTTCATTGGGATAAACCAATTCTATAATCAATATGAATAAAATTAAATATTTCATTATTCTACACTTTTTTACGTTTTCATTGGCAAATGAGTCATATCTCTGGCCTACAAATGCAAGCACTACTG
Organism: Fidelibacterota bacterium; assembly: GCA_018671635.1. Lineage (GTDB taxonomy): Bacteria > Fidelibacterota > Marinisomatia > SCGC-AAA003-L08 > D37C17 > JABHHG01. Next base: position 2,875 of record JABHHG010000156.1, read on the forward strand.
TCACGGCTTTGTTCGGCGAAGAACGCCCCCATCGATATCATGCCGGAATCGATGTGCGCACATGGGGAAAAATCGGCTACAAACTTTATGCCACCAGCGATGGGTATATCAAACGAATTCGTACCGGTTCAAAAGGATATGGAAAAGCCCTATACATCCAACTGTCAGATGGAAATACAGCAGTATATGCTCATTTAGATAGATTTACTCCTTCACTAAATACATCTGCAAAACTACTACAGCAATATTACAATAGCTATACAATTGACCACACCTATGATTCGAATGAATACCCCGTAAGAAAAGGGGATCTCATAGGCTACTCTGGTGATACTGGGGGAATTTCAGGCGCACACCTCCATTTTGAATTACGAGATGAGCATGAAAAACCGTTAAATCCTCTACAATTTTATACGATCAAAGACAATATGCCACCCGTTGTAAATCAGTTAGCTTTTTTGCCGTTAACAGATACAACCTCAATTAATGGTACGCCCATTTATAAATTAATTAAATTTCGTTCAAAAAATCCATTTGAATATGAATTTTTAGATACCATTGCAATTGATGGCCACTTTGGTCTTGCATTGGATGCTATAGACAGAATTGATGATCAACCCTTCAAATTTGGTGTCTATAAAATCACCCTAAAGGTGGATTCAGAAATTGAATATCAAGTGTCCTATGATACATATAGATTTGAAGATGCAAAATTTATTTATACAGAACGTGATTATGCTTTAAAGCGCGAAACGGGAAAACGATTTTATAGACTTTTCAATAATAATAACAATGAAAATTTACTCTTTACGGATAAATTGAATTCAAAGGGACAAACATTCATTGACAGTTCATTTCATAACATTGAAATTTTAGTAGAAGATTATCATAAAAATGAAATCTCAATTAAGGGTGTAATTCTCCATCAAAAATCACCCGAAATAAATATTATTCAAGATCATAAAAATAATACAATTTCATTTGAGCAAGATTCTTTATTCACATTAGAATCGGTTAGTTTTATCAAAACTGGGCGATATAACGAAGACAAACGATTTAGCACCACTTTAACGCCCTCAGATTCTACCAGTTTTGTAATACCTAATTGGGATAAACCATTTACGGTACTTGAGATTCAACCCGTATTGAAATATGGCATAAAACCTTCTCCTCAATATTTACCTACCCGAAATTATAATATTCAATCTGTAGAAGGCACTGCACTCATCAAGCATTTTGAAAATGGATTAACCATACAATTTGTTGAAGATAAGTTTACGGGCTTAATCCCTCAACTTAGTTTTGCAAAAGATGGATACCAATTTGAGTATCCGTTTTATAGAATTGATAAAAATGTACTTTCTACTAGGCCAATTCCATATGGCCATTTAGAGAATCTCAATTCTCTTGAAATTATGTATGCTTCACCTACTCATTATTCATTCAGAAAAGAGATTTCAAGTATTGTGGTAAATCCAAAAAAAGAATTTTCACTTTCAATAAACGCTGGTGAAATGAAAGTTTCTGGAGAAAAAAATACGTTCTATGACAGTACATTCGTATGGATTGAAAAAATTGATGCACCCCAACCCCCACCTGGAGAATTAATTTCAGGACCCTACAAATTGGGGCCATTCTTGATTCCCATGACAAAAAAAGTTGACCTTGATTTTACAATTTTCGATTCATCACAATTAAGTTCATCGGGTATTTTTTATTTTGATAAAAAAAATGAAGAATGGGTATACTTGGAAACCGAAATAAATGAGAAGAAATCCGAATTAAGTACACGTATTTTATCAGGTGAGATTTTTGCAGTTATTCGAGAGTTCATTCCACCAGAAGTGAATTCTCTATACCCTAATATAGGTGCAACCTATAGACAGCAGGATTTACAGTATTTAGAATTCTTTGTGGATGATGCCTTTTCAGGCATTGATGGTGAAGATAATGTTGTAGTTAAAATTGATGAAGGTAAGCCATTAATTTTTGAATATAATATTCATCAAAAGAGAATTTACTATCCATTTGATGATCAATTTAATATAGGATCTCACCTATTACATATTACGGCAAAAGACAATGTGGGGAATGAAAAAATTATTCGGGGTACATTTGAAATTAAGTAAATTTAATTTATGTCAGTAGAATCATTAATCACGCATGCCCGAAAGGCACAGACTTTTTCAAAATCACCATATAGTAATTATGCCGTGGGAGCTGCACTTCTAACCTCAGAGGGTGAGGTTATTTACGGATGCAATATTGAATCGAAGGCATATCCAACAACTTTATGCGCCGAACGCGTAGCCATATTTTCTGCAATCTCTCAAGGGCATGATGATTTTAGTGAACTTGCAATTATTACTAAAGACGGTGCGGCACCCTGTGGGGCATGTCGTCAAATAATTTCAGAATACTGTGGAAATATCCCCGTCCACTTTGCCAATGAAGCTGGTGAATCTCAAACTATGATGATGGATGATTTACTCCCTCTTGCCTTTAGGGACCCACAATGAAAAAAACTATCTTAATTGGGATTGCTGGTGGAACGGGCTCCGGTAAAACATCCGTTGCAAATGCTATATTGGCAGAATTTTCCCCGTCAGAAGTTGTCCTGATTCAACAAGATTCATACTATCATGATTTAAAACATCTTCATATTGACGAACGTGCAGCCGTTAATTTTGACCATCCTGATGCTGTTGATTTTAATGAAATGGGCAATGACTTACAATCATTAATAGCTGGGCAAACCGTCCAAATACCCATCTATGATTTCAATACTCACACACGCACCGATGAGACCCTTTCTGTTGGAAATCATCATATCATTGTGTTAGAAGGAATTCTAGCTCTATTTGACGAGAAAATTCGTAATATGATGGACATAAAACTTTATGTTGATACTCCTGATGATATCAGAATTATTAGACGTATAAAACGCGATATTAATAAACGAAGCCGTACGTTTGAATCCGTCATAGAACAATATTATAGCACGGTTCGCCCCATGCATCAGCAATTCGTTGAACCCTCGAAAAAATATGCAGATGTTATAATCCCTGAAGGCGCACATAATAAAGTTGCCATCGATATTATCCGAACCAAGATTGTGTCTATTTTACTGGAAAGAAATCAATAGTGACCCTTACACCCCGAAAGTCAGGTTGGATTGAAGTGATATGTGGCCCCATGTTCAGCGGAAAAACCGA
>JABHHG010000239.1 GCA_018671635.1 Fidelibacterota bacterium
ATCAGTGGATTCAAAAAGTTCAGGACTACAAGGCTCCCATTCGTTTGCTATTCCATTACAGGTTTGGGTATCATTCAAAACCCCCATATCTGACACAATACACCAATATAAATATTCCATAGCCATACACTCATAATCACAAGTGTAGTCATCATAATGGTACCATGCTTCTTCAGGGTAATTGTTGGGAATGCTAAAAAACTGTCCACCACGTGCAATATCCATGGCATCAGACATGAGTGATGAATTTGCCTGTACACCAAATGCTTCTGGATAAATCTCTAATTGTCCACAAGTATTAATGGTATGTAAAATTTCTTCTACAGATGCATCATCTCCCCAATGACCAGGCTGTGAAGGATCTATTTCATTGTTATACAAAGCAGCACCTAAGCATCCATTATAGTAGTCAAATACATTATCTTGCCCATTAGACCATTCAGAGTTAAAAAGTGGCATCATGGCATTAGAATTCCTCAAGGCTGCTTCCACAGCAGGGTCATCCACAATTCCATCCTCATTATTATCTAATAGCTCTGCAGCTACTGCCGCCGCATGAAGAACCTTTTCATCAGAAACTTGCGATTCACCATATATTTCAAAACAATCCAATACATTTACATAAGTACTAAAACTGCTCAATGCTTGACTATTTGAGTTAGGATTATCTACTAAATCAAGACATACTGTATTTTGAGTAAATAACACTACAGGCATTAATAGAACTATACTGAGAATATTTTTAATTATTCAATTCCCAAAATCTCATTGACAAGTAGAACAACATCGAGAATATTGATTGTGGCATCATTATTCATATCACCATAAATACTCTCATCCTCAATACCCAATATCATATTAACTAAGATGACCACATCTAATATATTCAATTCTCCATCCAAATTAACATCACCACTGGCAAAACACGGTAATCCATCTCCATCACATACACCACACGCATCCTCTACGGCAGGACCACCAGGAATTCCAAAACAATCCGAAACTGGTGTTGAGAAAGAATCAACATCAAAACATCCATTTAACGGATCAAGATCTGCATCACAGGCGCTTAACGTTACAAGGCCTCCTGTTAATGGATTTACACCAGATACTATAAAGTCTGAAATGGTAACAGTTACTTCATCACCTAAACCATAATATTGGGAATCAAGTACCAGTACTGTCAATAGATTTCCTTCATTACCGCCATCACCAGGGAAACCCGCAGGAATATAACCTGTACCATTTATATCAAATCCCATAACCATACCACTATTTCCGGGAGCACCTATAATAGATTGAATACCAATGCTATAACCTTCACTTTCACAATATGCAGCAGCAGTAAGCTCATCCATGCCTGCTTCCATGGCCTGTGTGATACAAATGTCAAACTGGATATTAGTACCATCAAATGGAGCTAAAATATCTACAATTCCTGGATTCATGGTATAGTTGAACTGATATCCATTTATGGGGAAAAAATTTACCATCTTAACCATTATTACAGCATCAATATTCCCATCACCTGTCAAATCACCAAATGGTGAATCAACAACTGCAACGTCAGCATTTGCAAGACTAAGGTCTAAGTCTAAGAAAACCTGCAGTTGAGGAAGGGTATAGGCACATACTTCATCAGAAATTATATCTTCGTTACCACTAGCGTCAATCGTAGCTATAGTGTAACAATATTCGCTGTCATAACTTAGACCAAATCCTGTAGCATCACCGAAGGTTCCATCGTCTAAATAAAATGAATTATCTGAAGGAATATTGCCAACGAATTCTCCATCTCTATATATATTATAGGATTCGGCAAAAGCATTTGGTTCCCACTCCACTAATACTTCACTTAATCCACCTTCAGCCACCAAACACAAAGATAGGGGATTCTGTTGGGAGCAATCTAAGTAATTATATAAAAATGAATAAGCATCTGACTGTATTTGGTAAAAATATTCATTGGGGCCTAAAAACCAATTCCCATTGACTGTCCCCCAATATTCATGAAGTTCTCCGGATTCTGCATGTAATTCATTTTCAATTCCCACTTCATCCAGTCGCTCATGGATTGGATTAGAACCATAAACAATTGGCAAGGCAATATTCAGCGTAAATGGCAATCCTGAGTTAAAGGGAACAATGGGATCTAGTGTGCCATGAAACAATATAGCAGGAACAGTATCTTCAGAATTAATCCAATCCAAGCCTCCAATAGCTCCCCAGCAACTAACAATTGCATTAGGCTTTGGGTCATGAGCGTAGTCATTCCCTTCACATATAGGACAACCCAGGTCAGGATCAGATCCGCCTCCATAAGTTGCAACAGGCCTGTCCTCGTCATCCAAATAGCTCAAATGAAGGGCTATTAATGCACCTGCGCTGGTGCCCCACATGAAAATTTGATCAGGATTAATACCAAACTCTTCTGGAAATTCCCGCAAATAACGGATTGCAGCCCCAGCATCCTGCACGCCCCTATAAACCGCTCTTTCTCCACTATATGTGCTTATGATATTGAGACCATAACGATAATTGATAGAAATAGCCACATACCCCCGTTTGGCTGCAGATATGGCTAGATCTACAACATCATCCAATTCATTATGCCCTGAGAAAAAAGCACCCGAATGTGCAAAAATGATTACCGGCCTATTGGTAAGTGTATCCCCAATTGGCGTATAAATATCCATATCTAGGTCAATATCAACAGTGTTCCATTCAAATAAAAAAAGGAACGGGAGGTCGGGTGCATTCCCGTAAACAACATTCTCCGTTTTTATCACATTTTCGAAAACCTCATCTAAATATCGCGTTTGACTGAAGAGGATTCCACCTAAGAGGAATAATAAAGGCAAAATAAGTTTAATTTTCATGTGAGAATTTATCAACTTTTTCATCATTATTCTTAAAATATTTGTAACATCATGTAAAACCTTATTATTAATAAAGCTTCTCATTCTAAATTAAAAGCATATTTTTTTGGAATATATTAAGAAGTTGAGCATTAATCTAGGAAACTAATTTGAGACTACTTTTAGGGATGATGATTGTCATCACCACATCTTGTACTGAAATCTTTAAAACAGAATTGCTACCCATTAAGGACTGTGCCGGTGATAGTGATATTTGTAGCTACACTGACTCTATACAGCCAATCTTTGATATGTATTGTACAAGATGCCACGGAAACCAAGGTCGCCTTGATGCCGGTCTTGATTTAACATCTCGCTTTGCGCTTATGTCTGGTTCAGTTAAAGGGCAAGTAATTGTTGAATCAGATAGTGAGAATAGTATACTTTGGCAACGAATCAGCAATGAATCTAATCCCATGCCTCCAGTTGACAACCCTATGATCCATGAAAACTACATCAATATGATTGCAAAATGGATCCATGCAGGTGCAATTGACAATTAAAGCATTCCTGATTATCACACTATTTTCAATATGCTTCGCTAAATTTACTTCAAGCTATACTTTAAGTGATACTCTCCCTGTGAATATGCAATTATCTAAAAAGCTGGTCTGGGGGGAAAATGGTCTTGCTCGAAAACTAAATTTGGCACCTGTAAATCGAGTTGATGAATTAAAACTGCGCCATAAAATGCTTCAAACACATCAAAAGTTAGGACTGCTAACCTTAGGAATGATGGGATACCAGGTCTATCTGGGAAGTAATATGAATAGCCGGAATGATAAGGTTCTCCATCGAAAATTAGGCTATTCCACATTTGGAGTATATATGACTGCAGCCGGATTTTCAGTCCTCTCCCCACCTGCCTTAAAATACAATAAAGGAGTTTCATCAATTAAGCTCCATCGGTATTTATCATATATCCATTTCGCAGGGATGCTCTCCATGCCGTATTTGGGATACTTGTCAGCAGGAAATATGGACACAAGTTCAGCAGAATATCACACTAAAGCCTTAAACGCACATAGGATTGTTGGAACCATAACTTTCACCTCTTTATCTTTATCATTTCTCACTATATTAATTCCATGAGATTGAGTGTATTGTTTTTATTTGTGGGCGGTATATTCCCAAACTTTCAAGTGGATAAAACGGAAAGCACCATTTCTTATGTGGGGAACCATCCCTTTCATGAATGGCAGGGAATTTCATCCCAAATTGAGATTGAAACGGATTGTCATGCGAAAAGAGATGATTGCAATGCTACTATCACCGTGCCTCTAATCAGCTTTATCTCGGGAAATGATAATCGTGACTCTAATATGCTATTTTATGTAGATGGATTTTCATTCCCCGTTGTTAAAATATCGTTTTCTCATGTAAATATCTCAAATTTATTATCAATAGAAGAATCTACTTATATTGCTGGTGAAATTGATTTTCATGGATACAAAATAATCCAGGAGATCCCACTATTCATTGCAAGTGACAAGAATACCATTTCAATTCGATCAAATTTTTCCATCCAATTAAATTCATTTGATATTAAACGGCCATCTCTATTGATGATTCCCATAAAAAATGAAATTAAAATTAATGTAAATATATCAGGAAGGTTTATACAATAGTGAAACAGATTATCTTAATCATCATACTTATCTCCATAGGATTCTCACAATTAAAAATAAATACTATTGCGCCAGATTTTACCCTCTCTGACGCACATGGAATTGAGCATACTCTCTCTGATTATAAAGGTCAATTTGTAATTCTATACTTCTATCCTAAAGACAATACGCCAGGATGCACTAGAGAAGCCTGTGATTTTAGAGATAGTTTTTCAGAAATTAGGGCACTGAATGCAACTATTCTAGGAGTAAGCTGGGATTCATCCAAAAACCACGCCTCCTTCACCGAAAAGTATAGTTTGCCATTTACATTATTATCAGATATTAAAGGTGACGTGACAGAAGCATACAAGGCAGCTGGCTGGTTTATGCCCAAGCGATACACCTACATTATTGATCCATTAGGAAAAATTATAAAAGTGTATACAAAATTCGATATTTCAGCTCATTCCGAAGAAATTATTATATTTATTCAAAGTATATCAAAGCCGCTCACAAAAAGTATCTCAAAGTAATATAAAGGTCTAAAAAAATAGCCACTCTAGTAATATTTTAGAATTGATATTATTTTATTCTATCATCAAAAAAGAAAAGTTACATCATAAAATAAATTACGTATTACTCATTTTTATACTTTTTACGTTCTCATTTACATTGTGTCCATGGGCAACTATGACTGGGTGGATAAAAAGAAGCCTTCTCTTTATATGAGATATGCTCTCATTAATCCATTTTAATTTCTGTATCATAGAGTTATATCATCGTTGTAATTTTGCATCTGTCAAATCGATAGCAATCAAACAAATTTATCAAACAACAGGGAGAACTAATGGAATTATTACATCCAATTTTTAAATGGCTTCACATATTCGCAGGAATCACCTGGATTGGTCTGCTCTACTTTTTTAATTTTATTAATGGTTCTTTTGCTGCCACATTAGATGGGGATACTAAAAAGAAGGTTGTGCCTGAGCTAATGCCACGCACCCTCTATTGGTTTCGCTGGGGGGCTGCATGGACATGGGTAACTGGGATTGTCCTATTATATGTTATTTTCTGGTCTGGCAGCCTCTCTATGGGTATGACTGGTGAGGATGGTAGTATGATGGCAGATAGTGAAGGTACTATCAATAAATGGTCTCATATTATGATTTTAGCTACATTTCTAGCTGTCTTTGTATATGACTTTATTTACAAAAAGTTTGGCACACTAAATGTTAGGCTATTAACCCTTATTTCATTTTCACTTATTGGAGCTATGGTTTATTTTATGGGCCATTGTGGGGAATTTGGATTTAGGGCCTACAACATCCATATTGGTGCTATGTTTGGTACCATGATGGCATTTAATGTGTGGTTTAGAATTTGGCCAGCACAGCAGAGAATTATTACTGCTATTAAAAATGGTGATGCGCCAGACTCTGCAGATCCAGCAATGGCAGGACTTCGCTCTAAGCATAATACCTATATGTCTATGCCATTAATATGGACCATGATTAATGAACATACTACAGTATTCAATAATATTTTAGGTTTACATACTGGTGTTGAATTAATGATAATAATTGCAGTAGGCTGGCATATTATCTTTCAATGCTATAAGAAAGCAGAAAAAGTTGAAGGATTTTAAATAAACCTTATATTTTGACTATAAAAAAGCCTGGCATCGCCGGGCTTTTTTAGTTCGGTTTAATATTCTCCTTTTTTGCCTATGAATAATGGTTTTAAATTTCGAATTCTAATTCGAAAACTAAAATAGGCACGTGATGGACAGGCAACGAAAAGCGGATGAAAGAGAGGCACGGAAACATCTTATTATGGATGGAGCACTCTCAGTATTTCAGGACCACGGTATTGATGGCGCTACCATGGAGCAAATTGCAAACGAAGCGGGATTCGGCACGGCATCACTCTATTATTACTTCCCAAAAAAAGAAGATGTATTTTCAGCCATTATACTTAAAGGCTGGGCGCAATTATGGGAAAGTTGTCAGTCCACCATTGATTCAGACCACTCTCCTAAAGAAAAATTTCTCAATATTCTCAATATTATTGCCAATCATATTTTACAGGAACGAAATCTCTACAGCTTTCTATTCACTGCCCCCCAACATTCCATCCATTTTGAATCTGAGCCGTGGAAAGAATATCAAGGAAAATTGTATGGCACCCTCCAAAAACTATTAGATGAGGGTATAACCATTGGGGAATTCC
>JABHHG010000240.1 GCA_018671635.1 Fidelibacterota bacterium
TGGCATTATGGATAATTTCGACATGGATTCTTTATATGGTTTGGAAGGCGTTGAATCTAAATCTGTGAGTGGTAATGACAGGGGGTTTTGATGCCAATAGTTTGGGCCATAGCCAACATTATTCTCATCTATAATTTGAATTGAATCAATAACTGCAATTTTATAGCCACCATTTTTAAACTCTGAATACAAAATTCTACCATCATGTGAAATTGATGGCATAAATGCCCCACCCGGAACATTTGTTATGTAGCCTTCATTTTCTCCATTTGAAGAATAGAGATTATATACACCTGATTTATCGCGAGCGTGAATGGTAGTATTCTGGTGAAAATTTAAACTTCGTTCATCCCACACATTTTGAATCTCAGGAATCAACTCTCCAGTTGCTAAATCAATAGAAAATAAATCTCGAGTTTGGTGGGTGATGGCATCGGTATAAAGTTTCTCACCATCCCATGATAATGATGACATATAAATACCATTATCAAATTGAGTAATTTGTTTGAAATCGATTGAATCTGCATCAGTTAGCAACACGTTCGAAGTTCCATCATACATATTAATGGCTGTAATTTGATTTGTTTCAGGCATGTAAACAGGTGAATACAATCGTGCTGAATGAGTAAGTTGCTCCGGTTCTGCATCTTCATCATTTACATTAATTTTATAAAGGTCAAAATACTTAGACCCATTCAATTTTGGTTTACTTCGATGTGTGTATACAATAGTAGAATCATTCACCCACGTGGGGGCCATTTTCACGCCACCTGCAATTTTTTTAGATGTGGAATCGTCAAATGAGTATACATATAAATTAGTTTGGCCAAAATAATCATTCTTTTTATTTGAGAGAAACGCAAATTTTTCTCCATTTGGCGACCACACGGGGTGGATATTGGTGGTGCCATCCTCTTCAATAATCTCACCACTTACATTAATGTTTTGAATCTTCTCATGGAATTCAGAATATTCATCTTTAAGTGATTCAGCCCAATCATTATAAAGTTGATCACCAGGAATTCCAGTGGCTTTTCCCATTGCTTTTGAAATAGAATAATTTATTGGACTGGAAAGTGAATAGGTAATTGTTTTTAAAACATCACTCCCAAATCGTTCTGATAAATATTGTGAAAATCTAAATCCCATACTATATGTAGATTCGTTTCCAATGCCCCGTTTTCCAAATGAATTCATAGCATCAAATGAGAGAAGGTTATCATTTAGTACACGATCTCGTAATGTCATATCACGGTGAGAGTCCCAATAATCATAGTTAGCGCCATCATACATAAATTGGGCAGTGCCTTCTGCCATCCATGGGGGGACTGCCACACCCGGTATTGGATATGAAATTATGGTATTGGGATACCCATAAAGTACATCTGGGCGCTTTTCATCTTCATAGCCCATAATTTGTACAAATCCAGCAGGAAAACGCCGAGGATATTTCATGGCGGCGCCAATTTGTATTATATGGGTGAATTCATGGGTAATCACATTCTGCAACCACCGATGTGAGCCTCTTAAATCAAAATCTAAAGGGAGTGCCCAAATCTCAATTTTATTATCATAATAATAAGCGGCTCCATTGGCATAGTCATCCGTATCTTTTAGAATAATGTGAGTTTTAGAATCGGGTTCAAAATCATAAAATTGGGTAATGGAAAAATAAATATTTTCTGCTACGGTTGCCGCTTCTCGACAACTTCTTTCAGTTTCATTATGATAATGAAAAATAAAATGCTCAGTTTCAAAAGTTTGCCATTCTAATTCAGGATGATTATGCCAACTCTGGGCAAGGCTACATGAAAGAAGTAATAATAGATAGAAAATTCTCATCGAATAACTACCACTTTCACCAATTCACTTTCACCTGAATCTAATGAAACTTCCGCAAAATATAATCCCGCTTGAACATCAGAACTGGGCATCCACTCAATTTCATTAAATTCATTTTGCACCCAAATTTGATTACTTTCAAGCGTTACTACATGAAGTCCCATTACATCATAAATTTTCACGGAGGCAGAACTTTCATTTCCTACAAAAAATCTGAATCGTGTACCCTCATCTCGTACTGGATTTGGATAATTATAAGCCATCAATCCATTTGTAAATTCAAATGAGGGCTGTACTTCATGAACGCCAGTAGACTCTGGAAAATTTGATGGTTGACTAAATTCATTCAACCAATAGCTATTATCAGCATCAAAATCAAATACCAAAAGTTGAGCACCATCAATGAGGGCTGCTTTGCCATCTCTCCAATTAGGAACAATAGCTATTTGTTGATTTGAAAATGCAGCTATTTCCTTTAGACGTTCACCTTTATGAGATAGAATGGTAATATGGTTTCCTTCTCTACAAATAATTTCAGGATGACTATCTCCCACATCAATGATGTCTGCAATAAGCGGTTGACCCTTAAAGTCACCAATTACGGGAAATCCATTTACGTCGGTATAATTGGGATAATTTTCCACAACAATCGAACCATTAGAAATAGAAACTAATTCATCCAATCCATCACCATCAATATCACCCAAGGATGCTTTAATTAACAATGAATCAGGTTGATCAATTGAAGTTAAATTACCTTTTACAAAAAAATCTGGCCGTGGCACAAGTTCACAATCTGAATTTAAATATGAAATTTCAATTTGATTATCATCAACTAAACATTTATATGCATTATTATTGAACAATAAACTATTACAGAACTCTAATTCTGGAATCTCACTATTACAGAAATCTGATTCTAAAATCACAGTATCATTCAAATTATTTTTCTTAAAAAA
>JABHHG010000241.1 GCA_018671635.1 Fidelibacterota bacterium
TATAAATCCAGACCCAATTATATTTTCAACAATTGAAAGGGTCATATTATTATTTTCAACCGAGGCAATAATTGCTGGATGATTCTCAAAAATACTATATTCTAAATTATTGCCATTTTCAACATCATAAAAATGATCAGTTAAATCAATGGTAAAGTCTTCGCCATTTTGATTTAATTCCAAATCTTCGATTTCAGAAATAATTACAGGAGCATCGTTCACCTCATTAATAATAAGATTAAATATTGTTGACACTTGTAGTTCATCATCAGCTGCTGTTGCCGTAATTTCAACTACCCCACTTAAATTTTCATTGGGATGTACAGTAACTAAATCATCATCATACTCAAACGATACATCTAAACCAGAAGCTGAATATGTAAGTGCATCCCCATCAATATCAGTGGCCAGAATTCTAAAGGTCGTAGAATTATCTTCATCAATAATTATGTCATTTATTATCGATATTTGCGGAGAATCATTTACTGGATTTACACTTAACATAAATAATTCAGAATCCGTAGCTAAACCATCACTAGCAAAAATAGAAATATTAATATCCCCATTAAAATTTTCGTTTGGAATCACAACTAAGAGATTATCAATAATCTCAATTTGTGAATTTCCATCTGCAGATGCAGAAAATGTAATATCATCACCCTCAATATCTGCTGCAACTAATTCTAGACTGAATTCTACATCTTCCAAGCCATTTTGATTATCTACAAATATAAATTCTGGCGCATCATTTACGGAATTTACATTTACAGTAAAGCTTGTTGAATCGGAATATTCCCCGTCAGAAACAAATACAGTTGCAATAAATTGCCCATAATAATTTTCATTGAGAGAAATAGACAACACATTTCCGTTTATAGTATATGTGGCATTATCTGAGTCATCAACACTATAAATAAGTTCATCACCATCTGGATCTGTAGCAATTAGTTCAATATCAATTTCTACATCTTCATTTGTTGATTGAGAAGGGATGGTCGAAAATTCAGGTGGATTATTAACAGGGAGTACAGTTAAGGTAAATTCTTCAGAAACTACACCAAAACCATCTGTAACATTCACTGATATAATAATTACACCATTGTAATTATAATCTGGAATAATATTTAATTCAGATCCATTAACTATTACTGAGGCATTACCATCAACCGTTGCTGAATAGATAAGAAAATCATCATCTTCATCAGTTGCGTTAACATTTAAAACTAATGATTCATTCTCTAAAGTTTCTTGATTTTCGATTGATTCAATTACTGGAAAATCATTCGTACTATTAATAGTTAAGAATCCTGTTGCTGTGTTAGAATTTATCTGTCCATCATTCACTATAAAATCAAATGAGTCAAGACCATAATAATTTTGATTTGGAGTATAAGTTACGTTGCTTCCGATTAGTTCTGCTTGCCCTTCATATGGACCTGAGGTAATCTGATACGAAAGTTCATCACCATCAATATCAAATCCAATAAGTTGGAATTCTATTGATTGATCTTCTTCAAGATTTTCTTGAATATCATAAGCGATGGGAGCATCATTTACAGGAAGAATCGTTAAAGATATAGTCGCCGGCTCAGAAGTAAATTGATTAGTCGAAACTACAAATTGAAAACTATCTTCACCATTAAAATTTAAATCTGGTATATAAATCACCGTTGGAAGTTCACCTGTCAAACTACCATTTAAAGGTGACGTGAGAATTGTATATTCTGTAATTGGAAAGCTGTTTGGATCATAACCAGATAATATTATTGTTGATGAGATATCTTCAAATAGCTCTATTGATTGTGCATTTGCAACTGGTGCCAAACAAGAAGTCCCATCACCACCACATTCACCACAGTCATCAATAAGAGTAGTTCCAAAACAAATTCCAGCACAATCCATATCATTGTTGTTTCCTGCACACACACCACATTCATCAGTATCATTTGTTGAACAAAATGGTTCAAGGTCATCTCCATTTTGAACCCAAACTTCACTTACATCATCAAAACAAAGCGAAACAGGGTCACCACTACCTAAACTATCACCATCAGCATCATACCAATAATTTTCTGGTGCCAATTCAAAACAACCACATCCTAAATCGTCAGCATTTGAACTATGACCACTATTTCCTTCAGAACAAATTCCACAATTATCCAGGTATGATTCTCCAAAACAATCTCCATTACAATCTTTTGACCAACCATCTGCAAGATCTGTGGTTCCTCCAACACATTCACCACAGTCATCAATATATGCATTTCCATCTAAAACATTCACACAATCAGGAAGTCTTGCACGTAACCTTTCAATGTTAAAAAATCCAAAATTTACCCAACCATTGTATTCCTCTCTTGAGGAAAGCTGGTCTTGCAAATAAATATTAATTGCTTCTGTTTCAAAATATGTATTTTCGGATGCATCAAATATTTTAAATGTGGGATAATCTCCATTCTCAAGATATCCAGCCGTCCACTCTGAGCCATCATCACCCATGGCTGGTGCAGAAGTAAATGTACCTTCCCATGGACGTGAGCCTACACATACATCACCATTAAATACACCTATCCAGTCTTCATATTCATTAAGAGCTACATCTGATATATCAGCATCTATTACAAAATAAAAAGCTTGAGCCGTTGATTGGGAAAAATTGAATGCTTCAGGTATAAAAATACATGATCCATCTTCAATTGTGCAATCAATACAATAATTCCATGCATTCTCGTCGGTACAGCCAGTACATGAAGAATTATCACCTCCACAAACATTACAATCATCTGTATCATTTGTTTCACAAAATGGTTCTGTATCTGAACAATCAATAACCCAACTTTCAGGAATATCTACTGCACAATATTCAACTACTGAACCAAATCCTAGTCCATCCCCATCAGCATCATAACAAAACCCTATTGGTGCAAGTTCAAAACATCCACAACCTAAATCATTGAGTCCTCCACCTGCACAAACACCACAATAGTCGGTATCATTGGTTGAACAATTAGGTTCTATATCATCATTATTGAGTACCCAACCTTCGGGTAAATCTTGTAAACAGAATTCTTCTGACGGACCAAATCCCATTTCATCCCCATCTGAATCATACCAATATTCAAGTGCTGCAGGATTGAAACATCCACAACCTACGTCATCGGAACCATCACCACCACAGATTCCACAATCATCATAGAAATTATCAACACAATCTGGATATTCATCATCATTATTTTGTACCCAACCATCAGGATGTTCTCCAAAACAAAATTCTGAGGATTCTCCTGAACCCAGATTATCATTATCACTATCATAGTAAAACACTTCA
>JABHHG010000094.1 GCA_018671635.1 Fidelibacterota bacterium
CGCATTTGATTCATCTTTTGCAGAGAACATGCGTTGGGCAATATAACCACCTCCGCCCGGTTCTGCCCCGGGATAATAACTGGCCCACCATTGCACCGCCAATGGTACCAGTAAAACAGGCACCCACACATTGGGATTAGATGTATCTGGAATTAACGAGAGTTTATCTACCACATTGGGATGCGTAATGAGGTTGGATAGTCCACCCACTTTTTCTAAACCAAGAATATAAATACATCCCCAAATAGAGCCAATCATGGCCAACGAAAATTGAATGAAGTCAGTAATAATAACGGCTTTTAACCCACCCATGGTAGAATAGGCCAATGTTATGGAGCATGCCACCAACAATGTAAGCCAACCAGGGAGGTCCAAAACAATTTCACCAAACTTTATGGCGGCTAAACTAACGGCGCCCATGACCAATACGTTGAAGACTAAACCCAAATACAATGCACGAAATCCACGGAGGAATGCAGCGGCCTTACCGCTATACCGAAGCTCATAAAATTCAATGTCAGTGAGCACCCCAGACCGTCGCCATAATTTTGCATATACAAATACCGTTAACATTCCAGTGAGAAGAAATGCCCACCATCCCCAGTTACCAGAAACACCATTTTGGCGAACTAAATCAGTCACTAAATTAGGCGTATCGGTTGAAAAGGTAGTGGCCACCATAGATACTCCCAATAACCACCATGGCATATTTCGGCCTGCTAAAAAAAATGAGGTGGTATCTTTACCTGCCTTACGTGATGCCCATAACCCAACAGCTAGAGACAATAAAAAATACGTGCCTATTATATACCAATCTAAAGTTAATAATTTCATTTATATCTCAAATTAGGTTGAAAGTTGAATAGGAAAAATTAGGGATTTGGACTGTACATTGAATACAAAAAAAGCCCTTCAGTTTTGAAGGGCTTTAATTTTTTGATATAAGATTCCTGCCTGATTATTTATCTTACTATTTTTTTCTTAATAATGCTCTTTTCTTTCTGTACTCTGCTTTTAGCTCAGCTATTGCTTCTTTTTTACGATTTTTAAGCATTTTAAGATCACTTTTAAATTGATTATCAATTAAAAGTTTTTCAGCCTCAAACTTTTTTCTTACTAATTCCAACTGAGCTTGAACTTCAGACGACTTTCTAGGCTTCTTTTTCATTGGCTTAACAATATTATTAGCTGTACTTTTTTCTTTGGCCGGTTTTACTTTCACCAATTGGGCCTCTTTAGTCTTATCAACAGACTTTGATTTCTTTGCCAATGGTTCAGCGCCAACCAATACGGTAGATGAAATAAATACTATTATGAGTAAATATATGTTCTTTTTCATGGGTTCCCTTTCTGTTTTTCTACGTGTAAACTAAATACTTATATTCTAATTTACAATTAATTTCATAGGAAGTTAAAGATGTATATAATTTATAAGTTCCTTAAAATAATGGCTTTTTACCTGAGTAAAATTTCATCTCGTCCGGGACCGGTAGAGATAATTGAGATACGAGTCCTCATTAATCCTTCTAAATAGGATATATAATCTTGAGCCGCTTGGGGTAATTCTTCGAATTTCTCAATACCTGTGGTGGTACTCATCCATCCTTTTTGAGATTCATAGATAGGCTCAACATTTTCTAAGCGATGTAAAACTTCTGACATATTTTTTATTTCTTTACCATCAACTTTATATGCCACACATACGTTGATTTCTTCAAAATGATCTAATATATCTAATTTGGTGAGGGCAACATCGGTGAGTCCATTTACCCGTGCAGAATATAATCCGGCCACGCCATCAAACCACCCACATCTTCGAGGGCGACCTGTGGTGGCACCATATTCTTGACCTAAATCTCGAAGCTTTTGGCCATCATCATCAAATAATTCTGTGGGGAACGGCCCAGTACCCACTCGTGTGGTGTAGGCTTTTAAAAGACCGATAATCTTTTCAACTTTTGTGGTGGGTAATCCTAAACCGGTAGAGATTCCAGCTGAGGATGCGGAAGATGAGGTTACAAATGGATATGTTCCATGATCAACATCTAAAAGAGTACCTTGTGCACCTTCGATCAAAATATTTTCACCACGCTCCGCAAATTCATGAATGAGTGCAAAGGTATCAGAAACTAATAATGCCACGCGGGTGGCACAGTCCATAAAAGTTTTAAACTGTTCTTTAAGTTGGTCTTTTGCATCTTGAGGAAGATGCCCTGATTGTATGGCAGATTCTAACTTGGCAGCTAACTTTTCGCGTAAACGGTTGGCATCCAATAAATCAATACCCCTAATTCCTACCCGATCATATTTATCTACATACGTGGGGCCAATACCTCGACCCGTAGTGCCAATGCGATTATTATTGGCCGCTTCGGTGGCAACATCCACCGCTTTATGAACGGGGGTTACAATATGGGCGTTCATAGCCACATGAATTTGACCCGTAGTATCAAAGCCATGGGATTCAACCATTTCAATTTCTTCAATGAGACCGATGGGATCAACTACCATTCCATTTCCCAGAATGCAATGACAACCACTTCGAAGTATCCCCGATGGAATTTGGTGGAGTACCACCTTTAAATCACCATGATAAACCGTATGCCCGGCATTTGCCCCACCTTGATAGCGGGCTACAATTTTTGTATCTTTACTGAGAAGGTCAACAATCTTACCCTTGCCCTCATCTCCCCATTGTCCACCAATAATTGCACTAATGGTCATAATTATTCCTTAAATATTTTTTGCATAAAAAAACTCCGACACCGTGGGAGTTTCTTTACAATTTCTAGTTTTCTTCAATTATCATTGTATAGCTAACAGGTCATGTGAAAATTATTTTCTCATATCTCGAAGATGTTCTTTACCATGTTTATCTACATACACCTCTACAAAAGCATCTAATTCTGATGATAGCTTTTCAACATATTGAGTATCCACATTTTGCTTACATTTCATGGCATAAAAAATAATTTTCTGACATGATGTGGAAAGCATTACATATTTCTCATAATCTTTATCATTGGATGTTTTGGGTTTAATTCGTTGTGCTAAAAAATATTCTGAAATTACATCCTGTATTTTTTGTGCATGGGATTCTTTATTATTCACCCATCGAATTAATTGGTTTTGATTTTGTGCAGTATTTTTAGAATCACCCAATTCTTGAATCTTATCAATGGATTTTTGAATGGTAGCAATATCTTCTTGGATGCTTACCACTCGCAATACATCATCATAAATCCCACATGGAATTTGACAGTGTGCAAAAACCACATTCAATAATAGTAAGGGTAGGATAAAAATCTTTATCATATTTTTCATTATTTTTTAGCCAATGCTTTCTTTTCAAAATACATCATTACGGGGCTGGCCACATAAATTGATGAATATGTTCCTACGAAAATACCCACAATCAATGCGAATGCAAAATTCTTAATCACTTCTCCACCGAATAAGAATAATGATAATACCACCACAAATGTGGTCAATGAGGTAACAACGGTACGACCCAAGGTACTATTCAATGAAATGTTCACAATCGTATCTAATGATTCACGTGCATGCTTTATTACATTCTCACGGATTCGGTCAAATACCACAATAGTATCATTCAATGAATACCCTACAATGGTCAAAAATGCAGCCACAATGGTGAGGTCGATTTCTATACTCAACAGTGAAAAAACACCCATGGTAATGAGTACATCGTGAATCAATGCAACTACTGAGCCATATGCATAGAAACGATCAAATCGAAATGAGATGTAAACCAAAATCAATAACAACGAAAGCAAGATTGCACTTAACGCATCAGATTGTAATTCTTTCCCAATCTTTGGGCCCACTGATTCCACTCGACGAACCTGAAATTCAGATTTTATGGCCGTTCGCAGATTAGATTCTAATTCCGAATTAGCACCCGAAAACTGAGTTTTAATCAATACTTCATTTGGGCTACCGAATGTAATAATCTCAGAACTTTCAAATCCATTTTCAGCTAATGTAGATCGTAACTCGCTAACATCTACAGCATTGTTAAATTGCAATTGGGCAATAGTACCACCAGTAAAATCAATGGACAATTCAGGTCCACCTTTCATTACCAATGATGCCAAGCCAGCGATGATTAATGCCATTGACAAAAATTTTGCAATTGCACTCTTTCCAACAAAATCTATATTTGTTTTATTAAATATTCTCATTTATATACTCAATTTTTCAAGGGGTTTATTGGCAGTCATCATCATGAACACGGTACGTGTTACGAAAACTGCGGTGAACATAGAACAAATTATACCTGCACTCAATGTGATGGCAAATCCTTTAATAGGGCCAGAACCAATCCATGCCAATACAAATGCTGCAATTAACGTGGTGATGTTCGCATCTAAAATAGTAATGAATGCCCGTTGATAACCAGCATCGATGGCTGCCTTTACTGTTTTACCCACATCTAATTCTTCACGAATCCGTTCAAAAACAATAACATTTGCATCCACTGCCATCCCAATTGTGAGAATCAAACCGGCAATTCCTGGGAGGGTTAAGGTGGCATTCATCCCAGCCAGAATAGCAATTACAATTACAAGATTGAGAATAAGTGCAATATTGGCAATTAATCCTGAACCTTGATAATAAAGAACCATAAATATTAAAACGATAATAAATCCAACCAACATGGCTTCACGTCCCGATGTTATTGAATCCGATCCTAAAGATGGCCCAACAGTACGTTCTTCAATGATGTACACTGGGGCAGGCAATTCACCTGCTCGAAGTACATTTGAAATATCTTTGGCTTCGTTAGCATCAGCAAATCCACTAATTTGAGTACGTCCACCTGGAATTTTACCTCTAATAAATGGCGCCATGAAAATTTTCTCATCCAATACTATAGCCACTTGTTTATCAATATTGGCACCGGTAAAGCGACTCCATTTGCGTGCGCCTTCTGGTGTCATTTCTAAATTTACCACCCATTGGCCACTTACATCTGTTCCCGCTGAGGCGATGGTTGCTTGGGGATTTTTTACCATTCCACCTGAAATTTCAGGATTATTTCTCACAAAATATAAGAGTCGGTATTCTATAAAATTTGATTCATCAATAGGAGCTTTCTCGAATCGACTGGCCCATAAAAATCGTCCATCTCGTGGAATTACAGATTGAACATCTTCACGTTCTAATAGTGATTTAACTTTATTATATTCACCAGAAAGCACACCCACTCCACCTGGCAAGCCACGTAAGTAACCTGAAAATGGTGACTCTTTTAAAATATCTGCTGGCGTTGAAATTACATCTGAAACATCAGTTGAATTATCAACTTCTGAAAAAATATCATCAACTGCGTCTGTGAGCTCATCTTTACCTTCAACATCGTCAACTTCAACAGGAGTTTCGAAATCATCTGCCGCTAACAATGTGGCATCAATTTTTTCTAATGTGGATTGAAGCTTATCATTCATCACCAATGTGAATTCTAATGAAGCCGTTCGTTGAATCAATTTACGAGCACGGTCCGCATCGTCGATTCCAGCCAATTCAACAATGATTCGGTTCTTACCATACTTTTGGATATTGGGCTCGGCTACCCCAAACTCATCCACACGATTTCTGATAATTTCTAAAGCACTACTTACGGCGTCATCACGTTGTAATTTTAATGCATTAATTACACTACCATTGTCACGCGATGTTGATAAATTAGTATAATAACGTATTAATCTTAACTCACGATTATTGGCAAGCGTTTCAAACTCATCGAAAAAATCCGTTTGCAAATTTGTTGATCTTTGTTCAGCATCCGTAATGGTTTTCATTAAGTCATCTGGTTTTTTGGATGCCAACTTGCGAACCAAAGTGGGAATTTCAGCCTCCAAGAGAACATACATTCCCCCTTGAAGGTCTAGCCCTAAATTAATGGAATCACTGCGAAGCTGCTTCATGTCACCATGCGCCATTTGTGCCTTACTCTCGTCAGACATTGTATAGTATTGATACGTTGGATAAATCTTATATGCCGCTGCTAAAACAACGAGAAAGATGAGGAATCCACGAACTTTTAAATCCCTAAACATTATGTTTCCTTAGATTAAATTTCTATTATAAGTATAAAAAATGATACGAAAAAATGCACGCTAATTTACGGTATTAAATTTCCTATATCAAAAGGCAAAAATGAATGTAACGCTGTATTGCATAAGACTTCCACTCAGCCTAAATTTCAGACCTTGATTTTTAACCAATATGAAATTATTTAAAACAAAAACTATTGCAATCTCTAATCAAAAGGGAGGTGTGGGTAAAACCACAACTGCTGTAAATGTTGCCGCATATCTTGCCGTAACTGAAACGCCAACCCTTCTTATTGACATGGACCCTCAAGCCAATGCCACTTCTGGAATCGGTGTTGAGGTGGGAAGCTATAAAAAATCTATCTACGATTTGATTATTGGAAATGCCAAAGTGAAGGACTGTATCCAAAAAACTGAATTGGAATTCCTAGATGTAATTCCATCAAGCGCCCAGCTTGTTGGGGCTGAAGTTGAATTAGTGAGCATGTTCTCACGAGAAAAAATGTTGAAAGAAGTATTAGAAGAAATCGATGGGAAATATAAATTTATTATAATCGATAGCCCTCCATCTTTAGGGCTTCTTACGGTAAATGTACTTACCGCTGCAGACTCTATAATTATCCCAATCCAATGTGAATATTATGCGCTGGAAGGATTATCTCAACTTTTAAACAGTATTCGCTTAGTTCAAAAACATTTAAATACTGACTTGAATATTGAGGGCATTTTAGTTACCATGTATGATAATCGATTAAATTTATCTCGTCAAGTTGTGAATGAGTTGAAAGAGTATTTTAATGATAAAGTGTACAAGTCATTCATTAAACGGAATGTGAGATTGGGTGAAGCTCCCAGTCATGGAAAACCTATTTTATTATATGATGCATCTTCTACCGGTGCGCAAAATTACATGAACCTCGTATCAGAAATATTGGCGGCCAATGAGTAAACGATTAGGTAAAGGTATAGAAGCACTCATTTCTTCATATAGTACAGAAGAAAATGATAGATATATAGATGGTGCAATTCCATTAAAAAATATTGTTGCCAATAAAAATCAACCGCGAAAAGAATTTGATTCAAGTGCCATGGAAGATCTGATTAACTCTATCAGAGAAAATGGAATTCTTCAGCCCATTACAGTTCGCCCCATCAATAAGGGTAAGTATGAAATTATTGCTGGTGAACGTCGATACCGTGCAGCCACAGCATTAAAATTAGAATCCATGCCTGCGTATATTCTCAGTGTTGATACGGATGTTGAAATGATGGAATTTGCCATTATTGAAAATGTCCAACGGGAAGGATTAAACCCTGTAGAAGAAGCAGAAGGTTATGCAATTCTCAGTGGGAAGCATGGCCTTTCTCAAGAAGAAATTTCTAAAAAAGTGGGCAAGAGCCGACCTGAAATTGCCAATACATTACGACTAATGAAACTCCCCCCCGCCATTCGAAATAGTTTAAAGCTCTCTCGGGATGAGGGTGGAATTTCAAAAGGCCATGCCCGTGCATTATTAGCATTACGGGAATCCACAAAAATGAATACACTATTTCAAAAAATAGTAAATGAGGGATTATCAGTCCGACAAACTGAAACCCTTGTGAAAAAATATTCAGAGAAACCAACCCTAAGTACAAAAATAAAACCTAAAAAATATAACCCTCAATTAGTGCAAGCAGAGAGTAATTTAATGTCTCATTTAGGCACAAAAGTAATTATTCAAAAAAATACTAAGGGTAAAGGCCGAATCAATATTGAGTTCTACTCCGAGGATGATTTAGAAAGAATTATCCACATTATTTCCGAATCCTAATCCTAAAGTACATCCCTGCATCTACACTTCAATCACTAAAAAAGATTTGCTGACGGATTAAATCATTCTTAAATTTAGAGTCTGTACAGCGCAATGAAATCCAAGTTTTACACAATATTTATCGCATCTGATAAAGATGAATATGGAAAATCCTTTCGGGTTTCTTCAGTTTTTTTTAAAGCGCTGGCGTTTTTTGGAATTATAATCATTATTTTATCAACCATTGGTTTTTTAAGACTTATTGGAAAAGATGAATTAACGCATGAGTTAAGCGAGCTTCGCTCTTTTAAACTTCAAGCGGAGCAACTTATTAAAGATGTTTATTCTATTTCTGATAGTACGGGCCAATATGAAAAAATGTTATCTACATTATTTGCAAATCAAGATAGTACACTGCCTGCATTCCCGCCTGTTGATGGGTATGTGACTCAGGGTCTTAGCTTGTCAACAAATTCTGAGAGCCATAATGGGATTGATGTTGCGGCTGCATTTGGGGCAGCCATTAAATCACCAGCAAATGGGATGGTGGTATTTTCAGGCAAGGGTGATGAAACGGGTAATACTATAATCATTTCTCATGATTTTGGATTCTATACGGTCTATGGACACAATGATACTAATTTGGTCCGTGAACGTGATATTGTAGTAACAGGACAAGTGATTGCAAAAGTGGGTGACACGGGTAAAAGTGAAGGCCCTCATTTACATTTTGAAATTTGGAAAAACAACCGGGTTTTAGATCCCCGGAATTTAATCGAAGAATATAAGAAAAAAGATGTTTCAATCAGATAAACCAGACAACAAGATGAGTTCAATTTTGGGACCAGAATTGGAGATAAAAGGTGATGTAAAAGTTGCTGGAAGCTTGCTCATATACGGTAAAGTATTTGGAAATATAGAATCGAATGGTACGGTAAGAACGGCTAAAGGTTCAGTAGTAAAAGGAAATATCAAAGCAAAAGATGCTGCAATTAGTGGTGAAGTTGAAGGCGATCTTGTGGTAAAATCTAAAGTTACTTTAGGTGATACTTCTCTCTTAACTGGGAATCTCAAGTCTGCTATTTTGACAATTGAAGAAGGTGCAACATTTGAAGGCGTTTGCAATATGCAAAATGCTAAAACTGCTCCACCTTCAAAAACTGACTAATGGCTAAAAAGCCCACTAATTGGATGCAATATTCCGGTGTTGGGATTCAAATGGCGGCTACCATGATGGTTTTTTGGTGGTTAGGTAGTAAATCTGAAACTATTTTAGACTTTCCTGAACCTTGGGGACAGTTATGCGGTATTTTTTTAGGATTATTTGCAGCCATGTATAATTTGATTAAATCTATTCAATAGATGAAACGCTTTTTAAAACTATTGATTATTCAAACCATCATAATTATTATGATAGGATTTTTTCCATTTCTATCATGGGGAAAGATGTATTGGTTTGAAATTGCATGTGCATTTTTAATTAGTATTGTAAATGCAATTATTGGGTATTACTTAGCGAGTTCATCTTTTTCAAAAAGTAATACAGATTTTTATAAATTGGTTTTTGGTGGAATGTTGATAAGAATGGCATTTGTACTTGGATTTATGATTTACATGATTTCGAATGAATTTGTAAGTACAATTCCTTTTTTCATATCAACGATGATTTTTTATACCATCCATCAATGGACAGAAATTTCAGGTTGGTTAAAAGAGATTCCACAACGAAAGGTAAACGCTAACGGATGAAAATGAATAAGAATGTTCTTTTATTTCTTAGTTTCTTATTAACTATTTCTTTTGCTGAAAATGGCGCTACTGGCCATAATCAAGATACCCACAAAGAAGAACATCACGACACACATGATACCTCCCATGGGGAATCACATGGTGAGAAACATCTTGACGCTGGTGTAACTGGTGAAGTAATAATGCATCATATACATGATGATAACTTATTTGAAATTTTTAGACCGTGGAATCCTTTACATCCATTTGAAATCCCCTTAACCCTTATGTGGAAAGATGTTTTCCCAATCACTGAAGAGTGGTTTGGTGATGAGTTATTATTTACCAGACAATCAATAATGATGCTTCTTGCTTCAGCCATTATTTTATTATTCTTCATTTTAGGTTATAAAAAAGATCGCAAAGTTCAAACTGGTTTTGGAAATCTTTTAGAAGTATTTGTGGTTTTTATTCGTGATGAAGTGGTTTACCCAAATATGGGTGAAAAACAAGGACGTCGATTCCTCCCACTCATTCTTACATTCTTCTTTTTTATTGTTACTTTAAATGTAATGGGATTAATTCCAGGGTCTGCAACCGCAACTGCATCTTTCAGTGTAACGGTGGGGCTTGCACTCATCACCTTTTTTACATATCTATTCTTTGGAAATAAAGATTTCTGGAGGCATATTTTTGCCACACCTGGAGTTCCATTATGGTTACTACCCATTATGATTCCAGTAGAATTAATTGGCTTATTGACCAAACCATTTGCGTTGTCAGTAAGATTATTGGCAAACATGACTGCTGGACATGCAATAATACTGGCTATTTTAGGTATGATAATCAATATGGGAAGTATTAGCATTTCCGTTGCCGCAGTACCAATGGCAGTCATTATCAATTTATTAGAATTATTTGTAGCTTTTTTACAAGCGTATATTTTTTCATTACTGTCATCCATCTTTATTGGAATGGCAGTTGTAGAACACAAACAACACTAAATAACAATAGGAGTTATAAAATGGACATGGGATTAATTGCAATCGGTGCTGGCTTAGGTGCTGGTTTAGTTACTATCGGTGCTGGATTAGGGATTGGTAAAATTACTGCTGCTGCTGCTGAAGCCACTGGTCGTCAGCCTGAAGCTGCAGGTGATATTAGAACAACTGCTTTAATCATGTCAGCTTTGATTGAAGGTGTGTCACTTTTTGCTGCATTGACATGCTTCATCTTAGCTGGTAAAATTAGTTAAGTAGTCAATTATGTTAGAAGTACATGGTGGCTTACTTGCATGGACAGTTATTACTTTTGTACTACTTTTAGTTGTACTTAAGAAAGTTGCTTGGGGACCTATTCTTGATGCACTTGACGCTCGTGAAAATGAGATTAAAGACGCATTAAACGTAGCTGAAAAAGCACGTGAAGAAGCAGAACGGGTTTCTAGTGACTATGAAGATGCTATCCGGAAAGCACAAGCAGACGCACAACAAATAATCTCGGATGCAAAAACTGCAGGTGAAAAGGTGAAATTAGACCTTGAAGCTATTGCCAGTGAAAAAGCGGATGAAATTATTGAAAAAGCAAAAGCTCAGATTGATGCTGAACGCGTAAAAGTAATCAGCGAAATCAAAACCGTTGCTGTAGAAATTTCACTTTCTGCCGCAGCTAAAGTGATTGAAAAAAATCTGGATTCAGATGACAACCGTAAACTTGTAAATGAAGCTTTGGAAGGTATTGGTCAAGCCTAATGAACAATAAGGGTATGACAAAAAAATACGCCAGAGCTTTATACAATGTGGCCGTTCAGCAGAAAGACGTAAAAGAGGTAAGCAATCGCATTAACTATATTGTTGATGTAATGAAAGCTGTGCCTGAATTTAGTCAACTTCTGCAAACGCATCAAGTTTCTACTGAAGATAAAATCACCATACTTAAAAATGTTTTAAAGGATAATATTTCATCATTAGAAGTGGAATTGATTTCTGATATATTGGAGCATAATAACATCCTTATTTTGTCTGACATTGCAAAACATTTTGAGTATTTGGTTGAGACAGATTCTAATTTGGTAAACATGACTATAACTTCTGCAAAGGAATTATCCGCAGAAGAAGTGGATCATATTCAGTCGAGTATTGAATCTCATTTAAACAAAAAAGTAGATGTACGCACCGAAACAGACAAAAGTCTTATTGGAGGTGTACGCTTGAGAGTGGGAAATATTGTAATTGATAATACAATCTCCCGACGATTGGATATGCTGAAGAACACGTTGACACAAGCTTAAGTAATTTTTGGAGTAAAAATGGATATTAAAACAGACGAAATTACGTCATTACTGAAACAGCAGCTCGCTGCATTTAAAGTTGATATTGACGTTTCTGAAGTTGGAGAAGTAACAAGTGTGGGTGATGGTGTTGCCCGTATTAGTGGACTAAAAAATGTTATGTCTTCTGAATTGGTTGAATTGCCAAATGGTGTGTATGGTATGGCTCTCAATCTCGAA
The DNA here is from genome assembly GCA_018671635.1 of Fidelibacterota bacterium. GTDB lineage: Bacteria > Fidelibacterota > Marinisomatia > SCGC-AAA003-L08 > D37C17 > JABHHG01. The sequence goes on from JABHHG010000094.1 coordinate 12,111, forward strand.
GAAGATAATGTGGGTATCGTACTTTTTGGTGATACACGCCTGGTTAAAGAAGGTGACCTTGCTAAAAGAACCGGTAAAGTAGTTGAAGTACCTGTGGGTAAAGAGCTACTTGGCAGAGTTGTAAATCCGTTGGGGCAACCTATTGATGGTAAAGGTCCAATTAATGCAAAGGAAAGACGCAGAATTGAGGTTAAAGCACCCGGGATTATTGAAAGGAAATCTGTACATGAACCTATGCAAACAGGAATTAAGGCTATTGATAGTTTGATTCCAATCGGGCGAGGTCAAAGGGAG
>JABHHG010000242.1 GCA_018671635.1 Fidelibacterota bacterium
ACTTGTTGGCCCTTAACCCCATCAAATAATTGTGATTCATGCACCGTATAAAATCGCCCATAATCGGTAATCATTATCATGTCCATTTGGGTATCAAATTGGAGAATGGAAAAAATGTTTCCCAGTAAGTGGTCTTCTCGTTTTCCCGATGCACCTAAAATAGTAACTGATTTTCCACCATGTACTTCAACCCATTTCAGTGATTTACGTAAATCGTTTTCAGATTGATTGGGTGCATGTACCAAAATTTTGAAAAGGTCCTCTTTTAACTTTTGAGGAATAGAATCAAAATCACCCACAATGGCCTGGGGGCGTTTCCCATAATTAATAAGGGATTCTACTGCACCATCACAGCAGATGATACTTCCTGCAATATCCAATTCATGTAATGGAATATCATGCTTTGGGAACTCCCCATTGGCCAACACCACAATAGGTTCAATGAGTGAGGTTAACTCACGCATCCCAAGCCTGCTTTAGCCACCCTTCAAACATCTGTTTTTGTCGTGGAGTGGGGTGTTCAAATTTTTCAATGTAATACTTATCAAACGGAAGCGATTTAGCTGTAACAGATATGGTTTTAATTAGTCCATCACGTGAAATGAGAAAGTCAGCAGATTCACCAATAGGTACATTAGCCATGCAATCTTTCACATTTTCAGAGGATACTCGAATGTTATTGATGGCCAGAATTTCATCATTTGTATATAATCCAGATGTATAGCCTGAACCAGTAGATAATGTGGTGGTGATTTGGGTGGTATTCTTTTTGATATAAACGCCGAACGATCCTGATTTTTCTCGTTCGGGTTTAGAATACTCAGACTTGAGTACCACACCGAAAGGTTCGAAATAATTACCAATGTTTAATGGAGTGGTGGTAGTGAGGTAATTCCATATTTCATTGAGGGGTTTACCTGCCACATCCTCGCATACAGATTTAAATGTAGTATCATTAATTCCTTTACCATCATCCTTAAATTTATCCCACAGAATACGATAGACGGCATCCATAGATTTTTGGCCATCTGTCAAATCTCGAATAGTTAAATCTAAAGCCATGATAATGAGTCCACCTTTTAGGTAATACGAAATGGATGTATTTACGCTATTTTCATTGGGGCGATAGAGTTTTACCCATGCGTCAAAAGATGATTCTTCTACCGTCATTACATCTTTTCCCGGGATGCCTTCGTAACGTTTAATGTCATCGCAAATGGTTTCAAAATATTCTTTGATGGTGGATACACCACAGCGAGGCAAAAAGAGATTATCATAATAACTGGTCACGCCTTCAGCAATCCATAACAAGTTCGTATAGACCTCGTTATAGTAATCGAATGGGCCTAATTCTTCAGGGCGAATTCGTTTAATATTCCATGTATGGAAAAATTCATGAGATACTAAACTGAGGAGGCGAACATATTTTTTGCGGTCTTTGAATCCGTTGCGGTCATAAATCATGGAGCATGATCGGCAATGTTCAAGGCCACCAAATCCACCACTGGTCAAATGGAGGAAGAATACATAATGATCATAAGGTGGCGTGTCGCCAAACATGGCATGGATTTCATCTACAATTTTTTTGGAGTCATCCAATAGGGTGGGTACATCCACATTCCCCGTGGATGTGATTGCGTATTCGTGGGTGGCACCACCCGCTTCAAAACTGTGTATTTGGTGATTTCCCACTTCGATGGGGCAGTCAATTAAATCGTCAAAATTTTTGGCTACAAACTTATCATAACTACCTTTGTAGCTCTCTAAAGTTGTGGTAATTCGTTGCCATTCATGATATGGCTCCACTGTTAATTCCAAAGGTTGATTTTCATATCCATCTGGAACCATAAAGACGGAGGCACCGTTTATCATGGCTTGATCACCATCTAAATAACTGGTACGTACGGTTTTTTCGTAGGCATAAACTTGGTAGCTGAATTCCATTTTAGCGGCATTGGATAGGGCCACTCGCCATGTATTCTTTGAAATCTTTTCCACATCTAATTCAACTTGTTTGTTGGATGCAGAAACTGTGATTACATTTTTGGAAAATTCTCGTACTAAGTAAGAACCGGGTGTCCACACCGGCATTTTGAAATCTAAAACATCACCAGTATGACCATCCACCTCAATTTTAACATTGAATATATGGGTATGGGGGGCATCCATAGAGATAGTATATTTAATTTGACTTTTCTTTGACATATTGACCTAGGATAAATAATGAGTAGCAGTGAATGGTGAAAATTTACATTGGATAGCATACGCCTCATTACCCTTTTTTGCTATGCGGTGATTGGGGTAATTTTGCCCCCATGAGAAATTATATATTAGTAAGTATTATTGCATTTTCGGCAATGTTGATAGCTGAAGAATTAACGGCAAATGAAATTTTAATTCGAGTTATGAACCGAACAAATGGGCTAAATCATTCTTTTGAGTTAGATATATTAAAATCTCAAAAAGGGAAGCCAAATAAAAATAAACGGTTGAAAATTTCAGCCTATTGGCCCGCAGAAGGGGTACACTCTCGTATGAGTTTTGTGGAAACATTGGCGCCAGATAATTTGAAAGATGTGCGGTTTTGGGAGCATCGCTTTAAAGATGGTTCAAAAGCAAAACGGTGGATGACCATGCCTCTCACTGGAAAGTTGAAAGATGTGTCGGACAAAAAACCCAATAAAAATGAGTTTAATTTTTCTGAATTAGAGATTACGCCAGAAAACATCAATAATCATGATAATAAAATTATTGAGCAGAAGGCATTGAATGGTAAAGCGGTTATCATTTTAGAATCGGTTCAGCGGTCAAAGAAAAAAATCCGTAAAAAATTATGGATTGATAAAGATGAATCTTTTATTTTGAAAGCAGAGTTTTATACTAAAAGTGGTCGCAAAAGCAAAACTATTGATATGGGTGATTTCTCGGTAAAAAAGGAGATGACATTCCCTCAATCTATACATGTTGAAGATTTACGTAAGAAGATTATCTACGATGTAAAAATTGAGAATATAAATTTATCGCCAGCATATAATGTGGATGATTTTATGCCAAAAGGGAGTGGTGTTGAGTCGAATTAAACGCACCAATGATGAGCTAAAAGCAGATAGACCTACGTTGGATGAAGTAAAACAGATTCCCCGTTTGCCCATATCCATTTTAGTGGAAGATGTACGTTCTGTACATAATGTGGGCTCAATATTTAGATCGGCTGATGGGTTTGGCGCAGAGAAAATTTATTTGACAGGTTATACGGCTTATCCACCTCGTGAAGATTTACATAAAACGGCGTTAGGTGCAGAGAAAGCAGTTCCATGGCAGCATTTTGAAAACTCATTGGATGCGGCAAAATCCATCAAGGCACAGGGAATAAAATTAATACTGTTAGAGCAAACTACTACTTCTGTGGATATTTATTCCATTTCAGAAGCAGAATTTCCCATCTGTTTTATCGTTGGGAATGAGGTGACGGGAGTATCAGAGGGGTTATCTGCAATGGCAGACATCCATGTTGAAATTCCCATGCGAGGTGTGAAGCAAAGTTTGAATGTTTCTGTGGCCACCGGTGTGGTGGGGTACGAGTTGGCTAGAAGTTTTGTAGAAAATCAGAGTTAATTCAGCTTCTACAAAACTGCTTAATTAGAAAACCAATTTATAGTAATGAAATTAATAATAAAATCTTACCATGAATTTAGGGATAAGCCTTGAAGTCTTAACTGTTTGTGTATAATTATCATTTTCATCATCTTCAGTTGATAACATTGAATACATTGCTTCACCACCAAAGCTAAAATTTTCATTAATAAAATACTCTGCACCAAATGTTGGCGAAATAATTAATGCATCCAATTCAACATCTTCATTATATCCATATCCATTATATTCATTATCATAATCTATTCCAATCCACGTTTTTCCAACCCTAACACCCCCATAAGTTCTCATTTTACTTGAATAGGTGGATTTAAAAATTCCAAAACTTATTTCCAAAAATGATTCTGAATATTTAGAATCATCGTAAGAATAATCATCATAGTCTGTCTCCCTCGAAATACTACTATATGCTATTAGAGGTTCTATGAATATACCAGAGGCAGTTTGGAATGGGAAATATACCCCCATTGAAGATCCACTCTCATCAGGCATCTGCTCCATCATAATACTTGGCAATGTATGAAATTCAAATCCAATACCTCTCTTGGGCTGTTGCGAAATCAATAAACTGGTAAGTAAAATAAGTAGTAATATTTTTTTCATCTTTTCATCCGAATAATCTTAAAGTTTAACTAAAATTTATAGTTAAACTTAATATTGTTTATGTGTATATAACTTATTTTTTAACCATTAACCATGATTTCCAGTTACATCTCTTTACGATTGTCTCTTTGAGATTGGTGGGTAGTGCATGTAAATTGAGTATTCTTATTGAGGTGCATTTTCAGCATGTGGTATTTTTTTAGAGCTTCCCTTTTGATTTCATTATTTTCGATTCTTTTTTCATTTGAGCGAGGCAGTATTGTGAGCATTCAAGAAATTGATTATGAATCCCATGCTGAAATTCAAGCAAATATTGATAATGATTTGGGAACGTTGAGCATCGACATTGATTATGGGGCTACCATGTATAAAGTGGTATATGAAACGGTGGATGGCTTTGGAGATTCTACTATCGCCTCGGGTGTATTTGCAGTCCCTGAGGGTGAAAATGAGGCCTATGGAATTTTATCTTGGCAACATGGAACTGCTATTCATAGAGATGGTGCACAGTCAAACAATGGTTTTGATGTATTAAGTCGTGTAGTAGCCGCATCAGGATTTGTATATGTGGCAGCAGATTATTTAGGTTTGGGTGTTTCGGAGACAGTACACCCCTATATTTTAAAATACCCCACTGCAAATGCAGTCATCGACCTAATTCGTGCTGTTAGAAATTATTATTCAGAAGATTTTGCCCTATCCTTAAATCGTCAATTAACGCTCATTGGCTATTCTGAAGGTGGCTATGCTACCTTAGCCACTCAAATGGTAATGGAGCAAGAGCTGCCAGATGAGTTCGATATTACGGTCTCTTTTCCCATGGCAGGGCCTTATGACGTGTCAGGTATTATGGTAGATGTGATGTTAGAAAATACTTATTACGGAGAACCTTTCTACATGCCGTATACTCTCTACTCATACATTCATTATTATGGAATAGGTGATGTATCAGATTATTTCGTACCAGATTTTGCAGTGGATGTGGAAGACCTATATAGTGGAACTTATGGAGGAGGATATATTAATAGCTATATGAATAATAACGGATATAATCCCCCCATTGCCTGTATGTTGCCAGATGTGGTAACTGAATTTTCATCAGATGAAAATCATATACTACATCAATTATTGGCTGAAAATGACTTATTCGATTGGGCACCTCAATCCTTAACCTACCTTTTCCATGCATTAGGTGATGAATTGGTATCTCATGAAAATTCAATATTAGCATATGATACTTTTATAGCTAATGGATCCGAAGATGTTCATATTGAACTTATACCTGAATCGTTTGGTGGGCATGCTGAGGCGGCCCCGTTTGCTGTACTTACTGCCTACTCTATTGGAGAACAACTTCAGCTTATAAATCCCAAGGGTGATGTGACTCATGATGCCATGGTTGATATTACTGATTTAGTATTTACGGTGAATATTATCATGTCGATTGTAACGGATGTAGATAATTATGCACTCTGGGCAGCAGATTTTAATTCTGATGCTATAATTGATATTTTAGATTTGGTAAATATGGTTAATTACATATTGTCACAACCTTAATCGGAACAAATTCCGTTCTTAGTCTTATTTAAACTTGTAACCCTTTAGGATTTAGTTAACTAAAGGATGGTAGAATAACTGTAAATTTGGCGCAAGAAAATGGACACATTTTACACATTTGATATTCATGAGGCATTTATGTCTCGAGCACTGGAACTGGCCCGTCAGGGACAAGGCAAGGTTTCGCCCAATCCAATGGTGGGTTGCATACTGGTCAAAGACGGTGAGATTATCGGTGAAGGTTATCATGAAGCTTATGGTGGCCCGCATGCAGAAGTAATGGCGTATAAAAATGCTATTAAAGAACCGGTAGATGCTACCGTATATGTGACCATGGAACCCTGTAGCATTTTTTCAAAAACACCACCATGTACTAAATTTTTGATAGAAAATAGTGCCGCCGAAGTATATGTGGCAATGTTAGATCCAAACCCCGAAGTCAATGGTAATGGTGTAGCTGAATTGATTCATGCAGGAATTCCGGTAAAAACAGGAATTTTGAAAGAAGAAGCTGAATTTTTAAATCGTGGGTTCACCAAGATTATGAAACATGGTCGCCCATGGGTTATTGCCAAAGCGGCTCAATCTGCAAATGGATTTTTGGGCATAGATTCAGATTCTCAAACATGGATTACCGGTGAGGAATCAAAAGAACATTCCCATAATTTACGTGCCCATGTGGATGCCATAATGGTGGGTCGACAAACGGCACTTATTGATAATCCTAAATTGACAGTTCGTGAAGTGGCAGGGTATAATCCCCAACGAATAGTGGTAGATACAAACCGGAAACTTCCACTCACATTAAATATTTTTAGAGACCATCAAGCCGATACAAAAGTACTCTGTTCTGATGCACGATTTGAACGAAGCCGAACCTCATTTTGTGATTTTATCCCCGTGAAAGAAGCTGACAGTGGCCAGTTAGATCCGGCCGCAATATTAGATACTTTGGCCAATGAAGGTATCACGTCCGTAATACTTGAAGGTGGCGCCGAAATACTACAATCTTTTAATGATACTGGACTGATAGATGAAATTTATTTATATACTGCATCCCATGATTTAGAGGATGCCATATTAGAAAATCCGTTGAAAATATCTGAAGATTGGGATGTGAAAGAGACCAAAAAATTAGGTGATGATACCCTTATTATTGCCGAAAGGAAAGTAGAATGTTTACAGGAATCGTAGAAGAATTGGGCACCGTTTCCAAAGTCCAAAAAACAGACACAGGCAAACAATTTACAATTACAGCAAACGCCATTATGGATGACCTTAAAGTAGGTGATAGTGTAAATGTTAATGGTGTATGTCTCACGGTTACCAGGCATGATGAGAAAACATTTAATTTAGATTTAGTGAAAGAGACGTTGAAGAAATCTAATTTAGGGGATTTAAAAAATGAAAGTCCCGTAAATCTTGAACGTGCCATCACATTGAGTACGCGTTTGGGTGGACATATTCTTCAAGGTCATGTAGAAACGGTGGGCGTAATTATGGACAAAGTTCCCTCGGGAGACGGCGCAACATTATCGGTGGGTATTGATCCTGGATTTATGCGTTATTGTATTTCAAAAGGCTCAATCGCTTTAGATGGTGTATCTCTCACCATTGCATCCATGTCTGAAAATATTGTTAAAGTAGCATTGATTCCACATACGTTAGAGATGACCACGCTTGGTGCAAAAGATGTGGGTGATTCATTGAATATTGAGACTGATATTATCGGTAAGTATATTGAACGACTTATGAGTTTTGAAGATGACGATGATCAGATGGAAGAACTGTTACTAAAAGGTCTTAAAAATTGGGAGTTTGGCGAGAGTTAATGACAAAATTTGATAGTATAGAAAAAGCAATTGATGAATTTCGTCAAGGTAAAATGTTGGTTGTTGTGGATGATGAAGATCGGGAAAATGAAGGCGATTTTATTGTTGCCGCCGAAACGGCTACTCCAGATGATATAAACTTCATGATGAAGCATGGACGTGGATTAGTATGTATGCCCATCACCCAAGACTGTGCCAATCAATTTAACTTGGGGCCAATGGTTCCTCATACCAATAATACAGCATTGTATGAAACCAATTTCACCATCAGTGTGGATGCGGTAAAAAATGCCACTACGGGTATTTCATCAGCCGATCGTTGGGAAACGGTTCAAGTACTTTTAGATGAAAACGCAAACCCTTCAGCTTTAGGTCGACCGGGACATATGTTTCCATTAACTGCGAAAGATGGTGGTGTACTTCAGCGGGCCGGTCATACTGAGGCGTCTGTAGATTTGGCCACTTTAGCAGGACTAAAGCCTGCGGCACTATTGGTTGAAATTGTGGACGAAGATGGCACAATGGCTCGCGGAGATCGATTAGAAGAAATTGCGAGAGAACATAATCTTACCCTAATTACCATTGCAGATTTAATTGAGTATCGCCGTAAAAAAGAAGAATTAGTAGATGAGCTATCTATGATTCCATTACCAAATAAGTATGGTGATTTTAAACTCAGATTATTTGAAGATAGAATTCACGGTGATCACCATGTTGCCTTGGTAAAAGGTGATATTTCTGAAGAAGAAGATACCCTTGTTCGAGTCCACTCTCAATGTTTAACCGGAGATATTTTTGGGTCATTACGTTGTGATTGTGGGCAACAATTAGAAGGTGCCCTTGAACGCATTGAGCAAGAAGGTAAAGGTGTATTGGTTTACCTCCGTCAAGAAGGCAGAGGCATTGGGCTAAAAAATAAAATTAGAGCATATCAACTTCAAGATGATGGGTTAGATACGGTGGAAGCCAATGAGAAATTGGGCTATGCTGCTGACTTACGAGAATATGGAATTGGCGCTCAGATACTTCGAAAATGTGGCGTGCGAAAAATGCGATTATTAACTAATAATCCTCAAAAAATTGTGGGTGTTGAGGGTCATGGTTTAGAAGTGGTTGGTCGGGAAGCATTAGAATTTGAAGTGAATCATGTAAACGAAAATTATCTCAAAACCAAACGTGATAAATTAGGTCATTTTATCTTGGGAGAGGATTAATGAAAACGCCTAATTCTTCAGGCTTAAAAGTAGTGATTGTGATTAGTGAATTTAACCCGGTTATCACAGAATCTCTTCTTAATGGTGCCATGGATGCCTATATCACTGGCGGTGGAAAAGAAGATGACGTAACCATTTATCATGTGCCTGGAGCCTATGAAATTCCGGGTACCGTAAAGCAAGTTTTGGAAAATCAATCTCCAGATGCGGTGGTAACTTTAGGTGCAGTCATTCGTGGGGGTACCCCTCATTTTGATTATGTTGCTGGCGAATGTGCCCGTGGTGTTTGTGAACTATCAATGCAGTACGATATTCCCATAATGTTTGGAGTATTGACTACCGATAATCTTCAGCAAGCATTGGAACGTTCTGGTAGTAAAGCGGGAAACAAAGGCTGGAATGTGATGGAGGCTGCTATCCACACTTCTGCAGTGTATAAGGACATACAATCTCAGTCCAATTGAGAAAATTTCTCCCCCTTTTACTCACCTTCGCTTTTTCTACGGACTTTCATTGGGAGGCCATTACCTCTCTTATTAATCCCACAGATGTACAATTTGTTGATGATGGCAATATATATGCCACCACGAATGGTGGTGTGATTAAATTTAATTTGGATGCCCAATCATTTACTGAAATTGGATTCGACGAGGGCCTTTGGCCATTGGACTTATCCTCAATTTATGTTGATGATATTTATCTTTGGGTAACTGATATTGATGGTAGTTTACAAACTTACAATATAGATTCGGGAACTATTGACAAAATTTCTCACCTTGATTTTATAGACTCCATTACCGATTTGAATCCAACTGAATATTCAATTTTTGCCATTGGACATGGAAATACACAAGATGGTCTCCTCCAATTTTCACGTGAAAATGGTGATGTACATTATGAAAATTATTTTCAAAACTTCCCCGTAGCATTCTCTCAAATCTATGATATACATATTGTTGAGGATTCAATTTATGTCGCTTTAGATAGTGGACTGATTTCTGCAAGTGTGAATAGTACATCCTTATATTTATCTTCTGAATGGAAAAAGCGGGATAGTTCTGGACCCATTTATCAAATTGCAAATAAATATTATTTTACTGGGGATAGCATTAAGCATTTAGTTGATAAAGATTTCTACTCTGAAATAAATTCAGTAGCGATAGGTTCAAAATATGATTCAGAATCATCAACCCTCAATTGGGTGGATGAAGCTAACTTTTATGAGTTGAAGTTGGATAAGAATAATGAACTATGGCAATTTGAGAATCCATTTAACCCCAGTGAAAGTGATTCTGTGTATGTGGCAATAACTTCATTTGATCGAAGTGGAGATGATATTGTCATCGGCGTCCAGAATCATGGCCTTACTCATGTTTTGCGCGAGACCGGACAGGTGAGTACATATATCCCTAATTCAATTCTTACCAATAAACTGAGTGCATTATCCATCACCAAAGATGGCAATTTAACCGGTGTGGGGCGTGAAGGTGGAATTTATCAAAGGGGGGAGCGAATGACCAACTTTTATTCCTATGCATTTGGTTATGATTATCCCAATTGGGGGGAGGGTTATGATGCGTTCAAATTTAAATATAAGGTTGGGGATTATTTTCCACGGTCAATTATTGAATCCGATAGAGGAACTTATTTATTTAATAATTATGGAAGGATATTAGATTCAGAAAATAAAAGTGGGGGGATTATTGAATTTGATCCAATTACTCGTGATGTAACTATTTTTGGAAAAGATGATGGAACTCTTGATGGTACTGGCGGTATTGTGGATAGTAATTCAGGAAGTTGGTATTCTCAAATTCCGCAGTTAAAAAAAGATATTTATGGAAATATTTGGGCATTAAATGCCTTTGCCGAACACACAAATCAAATTGCCGCCATCCAAAAAATGGATGGTTCGTGGGTTCACGTGACGGCTCCAGATACTAATTCATATTTACCAATAGAATTCGATTTTGGTCCCAATGGTTTTGTATGGTTTGGATTTCAACGACATGATAATCCATATGATTACGTATCTTCTGGCGGTATAAAAATTCTAAATACACGCAATACGCTGAATGATTCAACTGATGATATTTGGTTAATGCTATCACATCCTGACACATTGCCGGGTGGATTGAATCAAGATGTGTATTCGTTGGCATTCTCTAAAACTGAGGGTCAAGATGTATTATGGGTTATGGGAAATTCTGGAGTTCAGGGATATTTGGTGAGTGGCACCAATTTGACGGCTATATACCCTCAAGAATTTTATGGGAATTTAGGATTTACCAAGGTCGATCGGTTGAAAGTGGACCCACAGAATAATATTTGGATAATCACCCAACATAGTGGAATTCGTGTGATTAAATCTAATACTGAGCGGTGGCCTACCGAAGATGGATTCACCACTGAAAATAGTGAATTACTTTCAAACATTGTATATGATATTGCCTTTGATGATGTTAGCGGTCGCGCCTTTATTGCCACCGATTCAGGAATTTCAATTTTGCATATTCCTTTTGGGAGTGAACCTCATGAGAATAATGATACTGAAATTTTAATGAGTCCGAATCCAATCTATTTACCCAGTGAATTGGGATTATCTATATTTTCATTTCCGTCAGGAGCTACCATAAAAGTGATGACATTGACGGGGCGAATATTAAAATCTTTTAATTTAGATGATAACGAAAATATAATTAATAGTTGGGATTGTAGAATGGATAATGGCAATCTACTCAGCTCAGGAATATATTTAGTAGCGTCATCCCATCCTGAAAATGGTAATCGAGTTGGGAAATTGGCGGTTATTAGAAAGTGATAATTTTCAATTTGTTACTCAAATAATTACTCGTCTATCAAATCCAAATTCACTTTCCATTTCATCAACCACTTTTTTAATTAACTGCCGCCTTTCATTATGGGGGAGGAATGCACTTTTAAATCCATTAATTATAACTCCCCGTAAATCTTGAAGCGACAAATTAAAGGCCTTGCTGGCCAATTCATACTCCTTTGAGAGTGTCGTATTAGATATCAATCGATTATCCGTATTTAGGGTTACCCGCAAACGTTGGTCGTAATATTTTCTGAATGGATGCTCATCTAATGACGTAACACTTTTCGTATGGATATTACTGGTGAGGCACATCTCCAATGGAATTCGGTGATCATTCACGTATTTCAGTAAATCTTTACTTTCCTCTAATCGAGTCCCATGCCCAATTCGATGTGCACCACAAGTGTGAATAGCTTGGTGAATACTCTCAGGGCCAAATGCTTCTCCTGCATGGAGAGTGGTATTAATATTATTTTTTAATATCATATCAAACGCATCTTGGTGATGTTTTGCGGGAAAATTTTCTTCGGCGCCCGCTAAATCAAACCCAACCACACCTCTATTTTTATACTGGATTGATAAATCCGCGAGCTCAATAGAATGGTCTGGTGAGATATGGCGGATTCCACAAATTATGATTCCTGTGATTATTCCACATTCATCGAAAGCTTCTGCCAATCCCTTTTTAACTGAATCCACCGTTTCAGATAATTGCATTCCATTTTTTGTGTGTAGGATAGGGGAATAGCGTACTTCTAAATATCGTACCCCATCTTCATGGCAATCCATGGCCAATTCAAATGCCACTCGCTCTAAACTCTCAGGGGTTTGTAAAACGGATAGGGTTATGTCAAATTTTCTAATATAATCTTCTAATGATCCTGGGGTATCACCAATAGATAAATTTTTCAACAAGTCAGCTTCATTCGTTGAAGGTAATTCTACACCTTGAATTTGGGCTAAATCAATAATGGTTTTAACCCGTAATGAACCATCTAAATGGCAGTGGAGTTCAGCCTTGGGAAGTCGTTGAATTATTTCAGGCGTCAATCTCATTATTTCTCCTCATGAAGATATGTTTTAGGTGTATAATATTTTAACACCAAAAGGAATAGAAGTGATGTGACGAACATTAATCCTGCAAAAAAATAAAAGTAGGATGCTCCTGCTAATTTAGAACTCCCATCTGGATTTTGGATAAATGCATTCACCGCAGCCGTAAAAATATTACCCAATGAAACGGATAGCATAAAGAATCCCATGATCAGTGATTTCATATGATTAGGTGCTTGAGTGTAAGAGAATTCTAAACATGTTATGGATACCAAAACTTCTGAAGCCGTAAGTATGGCATAGGCAATTAATTGCCATGATATATTGGTTACTTGTCCTGAATCCAACCATGATTGAACTAATCCTACCAATATAAATGAGGGTACGGCTAAGAAGAGTCCCATGCTAATCTTTCGCAATGGCGTGACTTCGAAGAATCGCCCCATGAAGGGATAAATTATGTATGAAAATGTAGGTACTAAAATAAGGATCATAATGGGGTTTATGGATTGAATTTGAGACGGTAGCCATTCTATGCCAAGCCAATGTCTGTCTAATTGATCTGCTTGAATGACCCACGTTGACCCCGTTTGGTCAAAGAGTGCCCAAAATATGGCCACAAACATATAAATGATGGAGAGTTTACCAACTACTTTCATGCCTTCACCACTTAACGTTTCTTTAACAAATGACATGCCGCCTGGCGGAATATGAATAAATACATTTCGACCTAACCAAAACACCCATGTGGCAATTAACATTAATCCACCCGGAAGCCCAAATGCTACACTGGGCCCAAATTTATCTAAGAGAATGGGTGTTAGCATGGTTGATATGAATGCGCCTAAATTGATGGATAAATAAAACCAACTAAAGACTTTTTCTAAGAGATTCGCATTTGATTTTCCAAATTGATCTCCTACGTGTGCCGACACACAGGGTTTTATGCCACCTGCACCAATAGATATGAGAGTGAGTCCCATGGTTAACCCCAATCGAGTTTCATCTAATGCCAAGCAAAGATGTCCTAAACAATAGACAATTGAAAGTGCTAAAATAGTTTTATATTTTCCAAAAAAGGCATCTGCAATAATGGCGCCAATTAGGGGGGTAAAATAGACAGCCGATGTAAACATGTGATACCAATAAGTGGCGTCACTATGATTCATGGGGTCATGGGCGCCAGTAGGATCCATAAGGTATTTTGTCATGAATATCATCAATATACATTTCATCCCATAAAAACTGAATCTTTCGGCCATTTCGTTGCCAATTATATAGGGAATGCCTTTTGGCATATTTTTGGATGCGCGCGGTGCGGTTAGGTGTTGACTCATCTATATCCTCAAAGTTTGTCTAATTATTTAGCTGAAAATATACTGTTTCGCCAGAACCCATTCTAACTCTTTTTCATAAAAGGGAATACAGCGTAATTTTTCGCCATGTCAAACTCCAAATATTGTAATTCTTTAACCAGTTATTCTCGCCGTGAAAGTAGAGTGGTAAATATTGGTGAAATTCCCATGGGTGGAAATCACCCTATTCGGGTTCAGTCTATGACTACCACTAACACTATGGATACAATGGCCACGGTAGAGCAATCTATTCGTATGATTGATGCGGGATGTGAATATGTTCGGATTACGGCCCCCAGTAAAAAAGAGGCTGAGAACCTTGCTAATATTAAAAAAGAATTACAAAAGCGAGGGTATGATACTCCATTAATTGCGGACATCCATTTTACGCCCAATGCAGCAGAGGTGGCGGCACGGATTGTTGAAAAAGTTCGTATTAATCCAGGTAATTTTGTAGATCGTAAAAAGTTTGAGCAGATCGAATATACCGATGCAGAATATGATGGCGAAATACAACGTATTGGAGAACGATTTTTACCATTAGTAAATATCTGTAAAGAATATGGAACGGCCATGCGAATTGGAACTAATCATGGTTCGCTCTCCGATAGAATTTTAAGTCGATACGGCGATACTCCAATGGGAATGGTAGAATCAGCAATGGAGTTTTTACGAATTTGTCGTGCAGAAAGTTATCATCAAATAATACTGTCTATGAAATCCAGTAATCCATTGGTCATGGTGCAAGCCTATCGTTTGCTTGTGAATCGAATGGATGCTGAAGGAATGGATTACCCCCTACATTTAGGGGTTACTGAAGCGGGTGAGGGTGAAGATGGCCGTATTAAATCTGCATTGGGAATTGGCACTTTATTGGAAGATGGTTTAGGTGATACCATTAGAGTTTCCCTCACAGAAGAGCCCGAATATGAAATCCCCGTTGCTAAAACATTAGTAGATAGATATACTAAACGAAGTGGCCATGATGAAATTCCCAAAATTGATCATAATCCAATACTTCCATTTGAATATCAATCCCGTAAAACTCATTCAGTGTTAAATATTGGTGGAGAAAATGTTCCCCGTGTTATCAATGATTTAGTTTTATTGGATGCGGTGACACCAAAAACATTGACAGAATTGGGTTATACTTATTTTAAAAAAGAAGATAAATGGGGCATCAGTGATTTAGCCTGTGATTTTATTGATATTGGTAAAAAAGAAATCGATTTTGAAATTCC
This sequence comes from Fidelibacterota bacterium, assembly GCA_018671635.1. Taxonomy (GTDB): domain Bacteria; phylum Fidelibacterota; class Marinisomatia; order SCGC-AAA003-L08; family D37C17; genus JABHHG01. The sequence continues at coordinate 15,349 of JABHHG010000242.1, forward strand.
TGGCACATTGGGAATTATTCAAGCATATTCGGTATGGAAATATTCTAAGAAAGATAGACATTATCCATTTTTAGATGTAGATGAGTATTTGGATGGTACAGGTTTTCATCCTCAATTAAATATGCTTTATATGACTTTACCAAAACTTACAGATGAGATTATTACTAAAATTAATAATGACTCAACCATCGTTTTATTTATAGATACTTATAATGAACATGGAATGGCGGAACAGCGTCGAATGTTTATAAAGCTAATGAATTCAGGATGTGCGGCCCCAGTTATTATTGGTCGAGCATATAGCGATTTAACTCCTGAAGATTTACAAGTTCATGCATCTACAGATATGGGGGCGCTATTGGTAGATGGATTAGGCGATGGGATATATGTGGCTTCGGAGGATGGTTTAAGTGATGTAACCTATACGGCTACAGAACGGTGTGCGTCGTTAAGCTCTTTAAACAGTACTGCATTTGGTATCCTACAAGCAAGCCGAAGACGTATTACAAAAACAGAGTACATTTCATGTCCATCATGTGGACGAACCCTCTTCGATTTACAAGAAACCACGGCACGAATTCGTGCACGCACAGAACATTTGAAGGGTATTAAGATTGGGATTATGGGTTGTATTGTAAATGGCCCCGGCGAAATGGCAGATGCTGATTACGGTTATGTGGGAACGGGAGTAGGTAAAATCACTTTGTATAAAGGCCAAGAAGTAGTCTCTAAAAATATGGCAACTGAGGATGCTGATGAAGCACTTATTCAACTCATCAAAGACCATGGGGATTGGGTAGAGCCTAAAACGGTTAATAGTTAATGGTTATTGGTTAATGGTTTGACAGGCTCATCATGACAAAAAGCTAGTCGTAATCCTGAGCATCATCGAAGGATAGTGATTTCATGATTTTCTTCTTTCAGTAAACATCTATCATTACTAAGTTTTCCTATTAAAAAATAGGAGTCTCATGTTTGCGAAAGTATTATCCAGTTCATTATTAGGCATCGATGCCTATACCGTAACGGTTGAAGCCCATCTTGAAAATGCATCACCCCCAAAATTTTTTACCGTGGGTCTCCCCGAAGGCGCCGTGAAAGAAAGCCAAAAACGGGTACTGGCGGCCATCAAAAATAGTGACTTCAGATTCCCCTCAAAACGCATAACCGTAAATCTTGCTCCAGCTGATATTCGTAAAGAGGGTTCAGCATTTGACCTCCCCATTGCCATTGGACTTTTAGCTGCATTGGGTCATGTAAGTTCTGATCATTTAGATAAGGTGGTTTTGGTGGGAGAATTAAGTTTAGATGGAAAACTTCGCCCAATAAAGGGGGTTCTGCCTATTTGCATTAATGCTAAAAAATTGGGAATAAAAGGGATTATTCTCCCTCATGAAAATGCGAAAGAGGCATCATATATTCCGGGGATAAAAGTTGCAGCGGTGAAGACATTAAAAGATGTTGCCCATATATTAAATGGTGAGGCAGACATGGCTGATGCAATTTCGTTCCAACCCACAGGAGAGATGCCCCGACCCAAATTGATGGTAGATTTTGCCGATGTGAAAGGCCAAGAAAATGTAAAAAGAGCCATGGAGGTTGCTGCAGCTGGCGGTCATAATATTCTCCTCATCGGTCCCCCAGGAAGTGGCAAGACCATGCTCTCAAAACGATTACCATCAATACTCCCCAATATGACCATGGATGAGGCACTGGAGGCTACAAAAATTCATTCAGTAGCAGGCGTTAACAATTCATTAGATGGAATCATAAATATCCGCCCTTTTCGGGCACCGCATCATACTATTAGTGATGTTGGACTCATTGGTGGCGGGACCGTTCCCAAACCAGGAGAAGTGAGTTTGGCACATAATGGAGTCTTGTTTTTGGACGAGTTGCCAGAGTTTAAGAAGAATGTTTTAGAGGTTATGCGTCAACCATTAGAGAATGGTGATGTAACCATTTCTCGTTCACAAATATCACTCACATATCCAGCTAATTTTATGTTGGTTTCAGCCATGAATCCATGCCCATGTGGATATTACACAGATCCTAAAAATGAATGCCATTGTAATCCCATGCTAATACAAAAGTATGTATCTCGATTATCGGGACCATTACTCGATCGAATTGATATCCATATAGATGTGCCAGCTTTGGAGTATAAAGATTTATCCTCTGCAAAAGTAGGTGAGGATTCTGCCCGTATTCGTGAACGGGTACAGTTTGCACGAGAAGTTCAAACTAAGCGTTATGAACATCAGCCATATCATGCCAATGCCAGTATGGGAAAATCAGATGTGGAGAAATATTGTAAAATTGATAAACAGAGTGCGACATTATTAGAAACAGCCATGGAGAAATTGGGGCTTTCTGCACGAGCTTACGATCGAATTTTAAAAGTGTCTCGAACTATTGCAGATATGACAAGGGATGAAAAGATAAATTCTGTGCATATTTCAGAAGCGATTCAATACAGAAGTTTAGATCGAAATACTTGGACGTAAAAGTAATTATTATTTATAAATGGTTAGTTGTAAATGGTTAATTTTGAGCATAATTCAACAGCAAAATTTGAGGGAAAATGAAACTATTTATCCAACCACAAAATGAAACTGCACGGGAGTTTTACGAAAGCCATGGTCATTTTCATGATGGAGATGCAGGCCTAGACTTATATATTTTAGAAGATATAACCTTTGAATCTGGCGAAACAAAGGCTATTAAATTGGGGATTTCCTGTGAGCCAGAAGATGGATGTGCTTATTATTTGTTTCCCCGTTCGAGTATTTCTAAAACACCACTTCGTATGGCAAATTCTATTGGTCTCATTGATGGCGGTTACCGTGGAGAAATTATGGCAATGTGTGATAATATTAAGGACTTTAGTTATACGGCTGAAAAGGGCCAGCGCTTGTTTCAATTGGTGGCTACAGACTCTTCAGCTATCCATTATGAATTAGCGGGAGAGCTAAGTGAAACCACACGAGGCACAGGTGGATTTGGCAGTACGGGGAAGTAATTGAGGTATGAATTCCTGACATTCATATAGAGTAATTGTGAGGCACATCACAAAATCTGACATTATGTCAGCAAACTGTCTGGTGGCATAATATTTGTAAAAAGGGGTTCGAAATTGGACCTCTTTTTAATTTATAAAATATTGAAACAAGGAGTAGTAAAAAATGAATATCAAACCCTTAGCAGATAGAGTGGTTGTAAAACCTCAAGAAGCTGAAGAAACAACAGCATCCGGTATTATTTTACCCGATACTGCAAAAGAAAAACCTCAAGCTGGCAAAATTGTTGCCATTGGCTCCGGTAAAGTAAGTGATGCGGGCAATGCTATTGCAATGACCGTTAAAGTAGGTGATAATGTACTTTATGGAAAGTATTCCGGTACAGAAATTACTGTTGAAGGTGATGAAGTTTTAATTATGCGCGAGAGCGACATTTTAGCCGTATTATAAAAGGAGACATTTAAAATGGCAAAAGATATTACATATAATGCAGATGCAAGAGGCTCACTTAAAGAAGGTGTAGATAAACTTGCAAATGCAGTAAAAGTAACATTGGGACCTAAGGGTCGTAATGTAGTTATTGACAAGAAATTTGGTGCACCGCTTATCACTAAAGATGGTGTAACGGTTGCTAAAGAAATTGAACTTGAAGATACGGTAGAAAACATGGGTGCACAAATGGTGCGTGAAGTTGCATCTAAAACATCTGATGTTGCCGGCGATGGAACCACTACTGCTACAGTATTGGCTCAATCAATCGTTGCAGAAGGCATTAAAAATGTAACTGCTGGTGCGAATCCTATGGATCTTAAGCGTGGTATTGACGCTGGAGTAGGTCAAGTGGTTGAATTTTTAGAAGGCCTAAGTAAAGAAGTTTCTTCTAAAGAAGAAATTTCTCAAGTTGGAACTATCTCAGCAAATAATGACAGCTCAATTGGTGGCATTATTTCTGAAGCCATGGAAAAAGTAGGCAACGAAGGTGTAATCACCGTTGAAGAAGCGAAAGGCATGGAAACATTCCTTGAAACCGTTGAAGGTATGCAATTTGACCGTGGTTATCTTTCACCTTATTTTGTGACTAATGCTGAAAACATGGAAGTTGAATTGGAAAATCCAATGATTCTTATTCATGAAAAGAAAATCAGCAACATGAAAGAATTACTTCCTATTTTAGAGAAGGTAGTTCAAGCAGGTCGTTCATTGATGATTATTGCTGAAGATGTTGAAGGTGAAGCTTTAGCTACTTTGGTAATGAACAAGCTTCGGGGTTCGTTCAAAATTGCAGCCGTTAAAGCTCCCGGTTTTGGTGACCGTCGTAAAGCTATGTTGCAAGACATCGCTGTATTGACTGGCGGAACTGTAATTTCTGAAGATCAAGGCTATAAACTTGATAATGCTACATTGGCATATTTGGGTGAAGCTCGCTCCATTACTATCGACAAAGATAATACGGTAATTGTTGAAGGTAAAGGTGATGCTGATTCTGTAATGGCACGTGTAAATGAAATTAAAGTTCAAGTTGACAAATCTTCATCTGATTATGATAAAGAAAAGTTACAAGAACGTTTGGCTAAACTTTCTGGTGGAGTTGCGGTAATTAATATTGGTGCTGCCACTGAAGTAGAAATGAAAGAAAAGAAAGCCAGAGTTGAAGATGCATTACATGCAACACGTGCTGCTGTGAAAGAAGGCATTGTGCCTGGCGGTGGTGTGGCATTGTTAAGAGCCACATCTGCTATCAATACTAAAGGTATGGAGACAGATATTGCCCTTGGTGCTGAAATTCTTCGTAAAGCTATGGAAGGCCCTGCTCGACAAATCGTTGAAAATGCAGGATTAGAACCAGCTGTAGTTGTGAATGAAATTCTTGCCAAAAAAGGTGCAAACGGATTTGATGCACGTACTGAACAATATGTAGATATGGTTAAAGCAGGGATTATTGATCCTACGTTAGTGACCCGAACTGCAGTTCAAAATGCAGCCAGTATTGCTGGCCTACTTCTCACTACCGAAGCGGTAATTTCTGACAAACCTGAACCTGCCGGTGCAGGCCCAGCAATGCCAGATATGGGTGGTAT